>NZ_JBLYZG010000044.1:0-45293 GCF_049310245.1 Endozoicomonas sp. ALB115
TCATGAAGGGGCTGATATTGCAGGGAGCACCTGAACCAAAAGCAAAAGGCAAGCGAGTTAAACCTGGTGAACAGCCAAAACGAAAAATGATCAGCATCCGGAGTTTATTTCCTGATACGGCATAGTTACCAATAAAAAACCATTTTCTTCAGTGTATTTAAATTAACCTATTGATCAGTTTTTTTTCTGATGGTTCTGGTTGTGTCTAAAAAATCAATAAAACAATTAAGGGAAAATCGTAGCTTCTCAAAAAGTGCTGGGAACCGATAAAAATATACAAAACAATAGTACTGTATCGGTGATTACCAAGGGCTTTAGATACTTGGTAGTTTGGTTACCCAGCAGTTTTTGAGAAGCTACGGAAAATCTTCATTTTTCTATTTTTTGCGGGAATTGCTGGCCTGGTTACGGTTATGATTCTCCGAAATGTCGTGACTATATTCAATGAACCGAGAAACCTATGTACGGGACAAAAAATCTGGAGGCCAGAGCTGGCAAGAGTTTAGATGGGATGAGCTGACTTCCCATGTAAGGTAATCTATGCGGTCTCTAACCTCCGAACAGATTATCGTAGTAGAAGTACATGGAAGAAGTCAGCTCATTAGCCAAGGAGCTTAAAGCTCATCTGCCCTGGCATCAAGCCCGGATTATATTTCTTGCACAATTCATTCTCGGCTTGATACGTGGGCGCTCATGCAATCTTTATCGTGTGGCAGAAGAGTTCCAAGGTCAGTCTCAGGCAGAATCAAGCTATCGCCGCATAAAGCGCTTTTTTGCCGGTTACACCTACTGTTATGAGCAGCTGGGTAAACTGATACTTCACTGGCTGAATCTCGACAGATACACACTCTGCATGGAGCGAACCCTGAAATTGATTCCAGCGGATAAGATAGATGAGCTACTTGCTGATCGTGAATTCATTGGCCGTGACTGGTTCAAATGGCTGGACAATCAGGGCATCGTCTGTCGACTGCGAATCAAGGAAAGCACTACTGTACTGGGTAACTGTGGCAAGAATATCAAAGCCGCACAATTATTTTGGAACATAAAGCTTGACCAGACAGTGACCTGGCACAGCAAACGCAAAGTCTCAGGTATTTATCTGTATATTGCTGCAAGGCGCACAATCAAGGGGCTTTTAATTGTCGTGGCAACCCAGAAACCAGACACCATGATTGAGGACTACTTTAAGCGTTGGTCGATAGAAACGCTGTTTGGTTGCCTGAAAAGTCGAGGCTTTGATCTTAAGTCTACCCACATGACGGATCTAGACCGCATGGAAAAGCTAATGGGCATGCTTGCATTGACATTTGCCTGGTGTTTGATTGCTGGTCACTGGCATTATGGTGAAGCGAAAGAACTCCCTCTGAATAAGCATATGCGGCCAGCCAAAGCTCTGTTCAGACTGGGAATAGACATGCTCCGCAGGGTTTTGAAAAACGAAGGTTCAAAAAATGATCAGATTGGATTTCAGACCCTGCTTCAGGTTTTGTCCCGTACATAGGTCTCAGATAAAACCGGGTAGTATAGGCTCTGCTTTGTCAACAGCCCCCTGTCCAGCGGTAACTTTGTCCAATTGCTTCTCAAGACCATCCCAAAATCTTATTCGTGCTGAAATAGCCTCTTTCGCCTTGGCAACGGCCGATGCTTCGGCAGTTTTGTCCCCATTTATAGACTGTTTCAGCAGGTTCTCTGCTGCCGGGCCATGCTCATTCCCATCAAGGTCAATATGTCTCTCAAGGTAGTAGGTCATGGCAGGAACGGACGCCGGGGGGATTTCCCAATGATTCAACAGGGAAGAAAACATCTGCGGAATGGCATCTTCACGGCCGAAAAGAAAATAACTGGCCACTTCCGGTAACGAACCATACTGGGCGATCTTCAGCGTATCCGAAACAAATGCCTGAATGTATTCCGGTACCTCAGCAACCACCAGGGCCTGCTGCCAGGGAACCCCTGTCTTGATGCTATAAATTACCTGTTCGATTTTGCTGGTATCCGCGGATACTTCATTCATGGCAGCGAGATACATTTCCAGATGACTCATGGGCGTGCCATGAAGATCCTTATCCGTCTCTTCATAGAGAATAATTTCATTAATGAAGCGGGCAGACGGGGCATCCGTAACTGGCACCCAGGGTAGCTGCATGGAAGTAAACTCAAGCTGCAATCTTTTCGCCAGCGACATAAAATCCCATACAGCAAATACATGAGCTTCCATAAAGGCCGACAACGTCTCCACACTGTTAATTTTCTGGTAGATGGAGTGATTGAAAAGTTGTTCTTGAAGAGGGCGTAAGTCTTCTGTAAACATGATAGTCTCCCGCTATAAGCAATTTGCTCTGGTAGGCCGACAAGACTACATAGATATTGGACACATGGCAGCCTGTGCTCATTTTTTTATCGGCAAAACATGTGTCGGCTGGAAGGCCCTGACTATATTTCCAAAACACAGAACTCCAAGGGCGCAGATGAAATTTATACAATCGATAACAGGCGCTGATAAATGTGCAGAGCTGCTGGATCAGCACGTACCACGCTGGAAAGACTTTATTCAACTGGCTCGCCTTGATCGCCCCATTGGCATTTATCTACTGCTATGGCCAACACTCTGGGCGCTCTGGCTCGCGGCCGAAGGCATACCCTCTGTTGGTAATCTGGTGGTTTTCATTCTTGGGGTGGTGCTGACCCGCAGCGCTGGCTGTGTTGTTAATGACTATGCTGACCGACATTTTGATGGTCATGTAAAACGAACCCGGCAACGTCCGTTGGTGACCGGAAAGATAACCCCGAAAGAAGCCCTGATATACGCCGCCAGCCTGTTTTTCGTGGCCTTTCTCCTGGTGTTGACCACCAATGCCCTGACCATCTATCTCTCCTTTGCCGCCCTGCTACTCGCCTCAGCCTACCCTTTTGCCAAACGACACACGTATCTGCCGCAAGTGGTATTGGGTGCCGCATTTGGCTGGTCCATCCCCATGGCATTTGCCGCCGAGGCCGACACACTGACCACTCAGACATGGCTGTTGTTTATCGCCAATCTGTTATGGACTGTCGCCTACGATACCCAGTATGCCATGGTGGACCGAGATGATGATCTGCAGATCGGCATTAAGTCCACCGCCATTTTATTTGGCGAAATGGATAATCTGATTATTGCCTGTTTTCAGACGTTTACCCTGATAGCCCTGCTGATGCTGGGTTTACAGCTGGAATTAGCCTGGCCATTCTATGTCAGCCTTGTTGCCGCCGCCGCAGGTTTTACCCACCAGCAATGGTTAACCCGCAACCGTGAAAGGGATCCTTGTTTCAAAGCCTTTCTTTCTAATCATTGGGTTGGTGCCGCCATATTTCTCGGTCTGGTCTGTTCTCTGTGATGACTGACTGAAACACCTGAATTTGAAGGTTGAGCCGAAAGCGCTCAACCTTCACCTCCCCTTTATCACTTCAACGACGGGAAAACAGTAACTCATGGGTTGGACAACCCGCAAAAAGTCCATCAAATTTTCCTCAACGTCATTTTTCTGTAACATTCCCTCGCTGTAATACCTGTCATAAAGATAAACGGTTACCAAAGCAATCTTCTCTCATTCAACCCCGGGGTATTCTCATGTCTGGCAAAACAATTCTAATTGTGGATGATGAAGCACCCATCAGGGAAATGGTCGCTATGGCGCTGGAAATGGCTGGTTATCAGTGCCTGGAAGCAGCTGATGCAAAGCAGGCGCACTCACTGGTGGTGGATAACCGACCCGATTTGATCCTTCTGGACTGGATGCTACCGGATATCTCGGGTATCGAACTGGCCAGACGACTTAAGCGTGACCAGCTGACAGCAGAAATTCCGATCATTATGTTGACCGCCAAAGGGGAAGAAGACCATAAAATCCAGGGGCTGGAAACCGGTGCGGATGATTACATCACCAAGCCTTTCTCCCCCCGCGAGCTCGCTGCCCGACTTAAGGCCGTACTGCGCAGAACTCATGGAATGGACGAACAGTCGGCTATCGTCGTCAAAGGACTGGAACTGGACCCTGTCAGCCACCGGGTCAGTATTGATGGCAACCCGGCCGAAATGGGGCCAACGGAATACCGGCTGCTGCAGTTCTTCCTGACTCATCAGGAGCGAGCCTATTCCCGTGGGCAGTTGCTTGACCAGGTCTGGGGTGGCAATGTGTATGTTGAAGAGAGAACGGTGGATGTCCATATTCGCCGCCTGAGAAAAGCGCTGGGCAGTGGCTATGAGAATTACATTCAAACCGTCAGAGGTACTGGCTACCGTTTTTCCACTAAAGCGTAGAATGCTGGAATTCAATGAAAATGGCTTCAGTGACGTTTTCCTCATCACCACCTGATGACATAAGAATGATGGTCAGGATCAATCACCATAAGCTCAACAAACTGCGGAACTGCCTGTGACCACCTCTGCCCGATCCTGGTTTACTGGTCGAATAGTGTCAATGCTTGCCATCGGGCTGCTGGTCGGCTGGCTGGCGGACCGGATTTTTCTGGGGCTTTTTCTTGCCACATTATTCTACCTTCTCTGGAGCCACCAGCAACTGCACCGATTGCTGATATGGCTTGATAAGGCTGCCCACAAAGAGCTGGATCCCCCGGAAAGCACAGGCGTATGGGGTGAGATCTTTGACGGTATTTATAGAATTCAGCGCAAACACAACCGCTCAAAACAGCGACTTGCCAGCGTGATAGAACGCATACAGGATTCAACGGCAGCATTAAACGACGGAATCGTCATGGCCGACCAGAATGGTTCCCTTGAGTGGTGGAACCGTGCCGCCGGAGAGTTACTGGGCCTGCAAATGCCCGATGACCAGGGACAGCTCCTGACAAACCTGGTCAGAAATCCAAAATTTGCCCGCTATATGAACAATAGCCACGGCAAAGAGCCCATTAAGATCGATTCACCGGTGCATGAGAGCCGACAGCTTCAAATAGCCATTACCGTTTATGGGCAGGGCAATCGACTTCTATTGGTCAGGGATGTCAGCCGGTTGCATCAGCTTGAAATCATGAGAACCGATTTTGTTGCCAATGTTTCCCATGAATTGAGAACACCTCTAACCGTGATTTCCGGTTACCTGGAGACCATGAGTGACGGTATAGCAATGAATCCGGATACACCGCCCATCTTTAATCGTGCCCTTGGTCAAATGCAGGAGCAGGCAACCAGAATGCAGCGACTGATTGAGGATCTTTTGTTACTTTCACGGCTTGAAGCGACGGAACCGGAAAGAATAAGTCAGTCAGTGACGCTTAAGTCTCTGCTTGCCGGTATCGTTAACGACGCCAAAGCATTGAGCGGTGAAAATCAGCACCAGTTACAACTTGAATGCGACGATGATGCCTTATTAACGGGTGATGCCGTGGAGCTGCGCAGTGCCTTTTCTAACCTGGTTTATAACGCTATCCGCTATACCCCGTCTGGAGGAAAGGTGCAGGTGAAGTGGTGGCAGGATCAGGAAGGTGGACACCTGATGGTTCAGGACAATGGTGTTGGCATTGACCCCGTTCATATTCCAAGACTGACTGAGCGTTTTTATCGGGTGGATAAGAGCCGCAGTCATGCCACAGGGGGGACCGGTCTTGGACTGGCGATTGTAAAACATGTGTTATTAAGGCATGAAGGTCGTATCAGTATCAGTAGTCATCCGGGAAAAGGCAGTCGTTTTATATGTCACTTTCCCCTGTCGAGAATCAAGCATGCCAACGTCGTCAACGTATAGCAGGCCGGTTGAACACGATCTTTCCGGTAAATGATGATATTAACGCCGTATTTGCCAAAATAGAAAATAAAAAAGGGTCTGCAAGACCCTTTTTTATTCAGAGCGAATAAAACTTACTCTTCGATCTGTTCCAGAGCGCAGTCCAGACGCTTCTTGCCAGTACGCTCCAGGTACGCCTGGAAATCACGTGGCAGACGGCCAGTAGTGGCACCTTCCCACTTAATGCGCTCACCCGCTTCGTTCTCGTATTCAAAAGTGTACTTTTGAATGTTTCTGCGACGCTTCTGTACTGTCTCTTCCGGTTCCAGATTACCCACACCCAGATCATTCATGGAAACACCACGGTCGGCCATAATCTGCTTGATGGCTTCAATGCTTTCCTGCTTCTTCTTACGCTTCTCTTCGTCTTTGGCACGCGCTTCCTGCTTCTCAGTCAGCACATCGTTCAGACGGGAAATGATGCGCTCCAGATCTTCCGCGTGTACATCTTTAAACAGTGAGCGAATACGGGTTTTGCTGCTGAGGCGATGCAGAACTTCTTCAAAAATATTCATTTACTCTACGACTCCTTGGTCTTGATAGAACTTCCTACTTAGGAATAAAGATGTTCAATTCGATGAACTTTATACAGCAAGATTTTTTTAGATGGAAGTACCATTATATAAATTTTAAAAATAATGTGAATCACTGATAGTAAAAACTGTCAGTTTATTAATCCAAAATCAGGCAGGTTGTTTTTTTGATCAAAAGGAATAAGTTGTATAACTCCGATATGGATCATGTTGAATGGGAACCACAAAGGACACAAAGAGCACGAAGAAGAGCTTTTCTTTTCCTTTGTGCTCTTTGTGTCCTTTGTGGTTCAAAAATTAATGGATAGTTACTTAATATTTACCGTAAGCGTACCAGCAATCAATCGACGTTTATTTGCGTTTCTTATTCTCACTGCACTGCCAGCTTTGAGTGACTGCGCCATTTTCAAACGACTCAATCTCCACATCAAACTGCCAGATCCGGTGTATATGCTTCAGCAGCTCATCGGTCTCTTTTCCCAATGGCCGACCTTCATGCTGGTAATGACGGAGGGTCAGCATGCGGTCACCCCGGATATTGACATTATAAACCTGAATGTTTGGTTCCCGATTGCCGAGGTTATACTGAGCGGCCAGTGACTCACGGATGGCTTTATAGCCTGTTTCATCGTGAATACTGTCCACCTCAAGATAAGTGCGGGACTCATCATCCAGAATTGAAAACAGTCTTAAATCTCGCATCACTTTGGGTGACAGAAACTGCAGAATAAAGCTTTCATCCTTAAAGTTTTTCATGGCAAAGTGCACAGTATCCAGCCAGTCGCTACCGGCAATATCCGGAAACCACTCCCGGTCTTCATCGGTAGGGTTTTCACAAATACGACGAATATCCATAAACATATTGAAGCCGAGGGTGTATGGATTGATACCACTGTATTGCGGGCTATCAAAAGGCGGCTGATAGATAACACTGGAATGGGAGTGAAGAAACTCCAGCATAAAACCATCGGACACCTTGCCCTCATTGTATAGCTCATGCAGAAGGTGGTAATGCCAGAAACAGGCCCACCCCTCATTCATCACCTGAGTCTGTTTCTGAGGGTAGTAGTATTGGGCAATTTTTCTGGCTATTCGCAACAGCTCCCGCTGCCAGGTTTCCAATAACGGTGCATTCTTTTCCAGGAAGTAGAGCAGGTTTTCTTCCGGGTCTTTAGGAAAGCGCTCTTCCTGTTCCTGCTCATCTTTCTCAACCTTTGGAATGGTGGTCCAAATGTCGTTCAGAGTCCTCTGGATATACTCCGCCCTCTCTTCCTGCCGGGCCTGTTCCTGCTCAGCGGATAAGGGCCGGGGCCGTTTATATCGATTCACCCCCTGATTCATTAATGCATGGCAGGCGTCGAGTATTTCCTCGACCGCCTCAATGCCATACTTCTCTTCACATTGTGCAATATAATGTTTAGCAAATAACAGGTAGTCGATAATGGACTCGGCATCAGTCCAGGTTTGAAACAGATAGTTCCCTTTAAAGAATGAATTATGACCATAGCTGGCATGGGCTAATACCAGTGCCTGCATGGTCATGGTATTTTCTTCCATTAAATAGGCAATGCAGGGATTTGAGTTGATCACAATTTCATAGGCCAGCCCCATTCTGCCCCGTTGGTAGTTTTGCTGGGTATGAAGAAAGTGTTTACCAAAACTCCAGTGGTTATACATTAATGGCATACCCGTTGAGGCATAGGCATCCATCATCTGTTCAGAGCTGATAATCTCAATTTGATTCGGGTAGGTTTCAAGGCGGAAGCGATCAGCAAGACGGGCCAGTTCCCTGTCGTATTCCTGAATTAGCTCAAACGTCCACTCCGGTTCACTGGAAATCAACTGGCTGCTCATGCATTTTCCTTTTTTTCAAACAGTTTACGGAAAACCGGGTAAATATCACTGGGCGATTTAATCTGCTGCATGGCAAAGTGATCTTTAAACTTCTCCGCTACACTCTGGTACTCACGCCATAAATTCTGGTGGGCACGGTCGGTGATTTCCACATAACAGTAATACTGAACCTTCTGCATAATCTGCTCGGTGAGAATCTTGGTGCAGACACTGGAATCTCCTTCCCAGTTATCACCGTCCGATGCCTGGGCAACATAGATATTCCAGTCCACCGGGCTGTAACGCTTGTTGATCACATCACGGGTCATTTCCAGGGCACTGGAAACAATGGTTCCCCCGGTTTCCCTGGAATAGAAAAAGTCATCCTCATCCACTTCTTTAGCGGCTGTATGATGACGGATAAAGACCACTTCAATCTCTTTATAATTACGCTGCAAAAACAGATAGAGCAGAATAAAGAAGCGCTTGGCCATGTCTTTGATGTCCTGAGTCATGGATCCGGACACATCCATCACACAAAACATCACGGCCTTATTACTGGGCGAAGGCACTTTGACCATGTTGTTGTATTTCAGGTCAAAGTCATCAATAAATGGTAGTCTTTTCAGCTTGGCATTGAGCTCTTTTATCCGTTCTCTTAATTCAACAACTCGTTGCTGGTCCGTTTCATCCGGGCTGACTTCCATTTCCCGGAGCTCTTTTTTCAGTGCCCGTATCTCCCGGCGATCACCACCGGATAAGGCAATACGCCGGGCATGGGCTGAACGCAGGGAGCGCACCACATTCAGGCGGTCCGGAGAGCCTGCTGTCGTATACCCTGCCTGTCGAATCTTGAATTCCGTCATATCCTCCAGCTGCTTCCGAACCAGGTTTGGCAGCTCAAGGTTATCAAACATATGCTCCAGGAACTCATCATGATTTATCTGGAAGCTGAATTCATCCATCCCTTCGCCGCTGTTGCCAGCCTTGCCCTTACCGCTTCCGGAGCCACTGCCGCCTGATGGCCGCTTGATACGATCACCACTGACAAACTCCTTGTTGCCCGGATGAACCTGCTTATAACGCCCACCCTGACCGTGCCGGAATACCGGCTCAGAAAGATCTTTTCGGGGAATGGTGACTTCGCTGCCAGAAACCACATCAGTAATGGAGCGTTTATTCACAGCATCAGACACTGCTTTCTTGATGTGCTTCTTATATCTCTCAAGAAACCGCTGGCGATTGACGGTACTTTTGTTTTTTCCATTCAACCGTCGATCGATAATAATACTCATGAACACGCTCCTTGTGTGTCCTTTATGACAAACAGGGCGAGAATCCATTCGCCCTGCCTCTCTACCCGGACGGCAGTTACTGCGACTTGCGCACCCGGATATACCATTCAGCCAGTAACCTGACCTGTTTCTCGGTATACCCTCTCTCTACCATGCGCTTAACAAACTCATTGTGCTTGCGCTGATCTTCCTGGCTGCCTTTGGCATTGAATGAGATCACCGGAAGCAGGTCTTCCGTATTGGAGAACATTTTCTTCTCAATCACGGTGCGCATTTTTTCGTAGCTGAGCCAGCTCGGGTTTTGGCCATTGTGATTGGCCCTGGCCCTGAGCACGAAATTAACGACTTCGTTACGGAAATCTTTTGGATTGGCGATACTGGCCGCTTTCTCGATTTTCTCCAGCTCATCATTGATGGCCGAGCGGTCGAGAATATCACCGGTTTCAGGGTCACGGTACTCCTGATCCTGAATCCAGAAGTCAGCATAGGTGATGTATCGGTCAAAAATGTTCTGCCCATACTCGGAGTAAGACTCAAGATAGGCGGTCTGAATCTCTTTGCCCAGAGACTCAATGTATTTGGGTGCCAGGAACTCTTTCACATAGCGCAGATAACGCTCATGCACCTCTTTCGGATACTGCTGCTGCTCAATCTGCTGCTCCAGTACGTAGAGCATGTGCACGGGGTTAGCGGCAATTTCCGTAGGGTCAAAGTTGAATACCTTGGAAAGAATCTTGAAAGCAAAACGGGTAGACAAACCTTCCATGCCCTCATCAACACCCGCTGAATCCTTGTACTCCTGCAGCGGCTTGGCATTGGGGTCGGTATCTTTCAGGTTTTCACCATCATAGATCCGCATCTTGGAATACACATTGGAATTTTCCGGCTCCTTGATGCGCGACAGGACGGTAAACTTGGCCAGCATTTTCAAGGTATCCGGTGCACAGGGGGATTCCTTGAGTGAGCTATTAGCCAGCAGCTTTTCATATATATGAATCTCTTCCGTCACCCGGGTGCAGTAAGGCACCTTGACGATGTTCACCCGGTCAATAAAGGCTTCATTGGTCTTATTATTCCGGAATGATTGCCACTCGGATTCATTGGAGTGGGCAAGAATAATACCGTTATAAGGAATGGCACCCATGCCTTCGGTACTGTTGTAGTTACCTTCCTGGGTCGCGGTCAGCAGCGGGTGGAGTACCTTGATGGGTGCCTTGAACATTTCCACAAACTCCATCATGCCCTGATTGGCACGGCAGAGTGCGCCAGAGAAGCTGTAGGCATCCGGGTCATCCTGAGAGTATTCTTCCAACTGTCGTATATCCACCTTGCCCACAAGGCTGGATATATCCTGGTTGTTCTCATCGCCGGGTTCGGTCTTGGCAATACCCACTTGATTCAGAATACTGGGATGCAGCTTCACCACTCTGAACTTGGTGATATCACCGCCAAACTCATTTAACCGCTTAACCGCCCAGGGTGACATGATGCCGCCCAGGTAACGATTGGGAATGCCATATTCTTTTTCCAGAATGTCGGCATCTTCATCAGGATTAAACAGATTCAGAGGTGACTCAAAAACCGGTGAACCTTTGATTGCATAGAATGGGACTTTCTCCATCAATGCCTTCAGCTTTTCTGCCAGAGAAGACTTACCACCACCCACTGGCCCCAGAAGGTAAAGTATCTGTTTCTTCTCTTCCAGCCCCTGGGCAGCGTGCATAAAGTAGGAAACGATTTGCTCAATCGCCTCTTCCATTCCATAAAATTCACGGAATGCCGGATAACGCTTAATCAGTTTATTGGAAAATATACGACTGAGCCTTGGGTCCCTTGAGGTATCCACCATCTCCGGCTCACCAATGGCCATAAGCATGCGCTCTGCCGCATTGGCATAGGCAGAAGAATCCTGCCTGCACAGTGCCAGATACTCTTCGATGGTCAGCTCTTCCTGCTGGGTTGATTGAAATCTCTGCTGATATGTATTGAAGATGTCCATGCCTTCACCCACCTTTGTCTGCTTGAATTCCTGAACAACGACCAGGAACGTTTGACCGATAGCTCATCTGGAAGCTTATCCTTCTCAATTACGCTATCGGCAGAGTCAGAACTTTGACCACATTTTTTTATAACTTTTATTGAGTAGCTATGAATGCCAGAAAAGCAGTTCATGCTGATCAACAATGCTATAGAAAAAGGTGGCATATAATGCCCGTCCGACAAACCAGAGAACTCGGTGTCATGACCGGCAAAAGCGGGATACGAACATTCAGTCGAAAAAATCTGGCCTACATTGATGCACTTTTCATAACAACTTATAACAACGGACTTCCTTGCAGCATGCTGGCAGAGATATTATTCTTCATCGCTCACAACTTCTGGTGGTCTCGCACTTAGCCTTGGAAAAGCTGCCCGACAAGCGTGGCACTATCAAAACAACCCTGCGTTTTTAACCGCAAAGTGATAGCGCATTTTTTCTTGCCCCAGAATTTATAATGTGGATTTTTGACTACTTCTGCAACTGTTGAATCATTGCATGGAGGAAACGTGTTGCTTCACCACCCGTTGCTGCGCGGTGATCAAACGACAGTGACAAAGGCAGGGTACGGTGGCTCTCAGGCTTGCCATCAACGCTGACGATTTCTTCCCTTAACCGGCCAACACCGATGATACAAACGGTTGGCGGCACAACAACCGGTGTCGCGTATTTTCCGGCAAAGACACCAAAATTACTTAACGTGATGGTTGCACCCTGAAGCTCTGAGTTTGGCAGACTTCTGTCTTTCACCCCTTCCCTGAGCTTATTGATACTCTCTCGTACTTCTGCTTTCTTCATTTTTGCCACATCACGCATCACCGGAACGAGTAGTCCCTCGTCACTATCTACCGCCAGGCCCAGGTCAACAGCATCATGAAGCTGACGGCTCATGGAAGCGCCATCAAACCAGGCATTAAGCGCAGGCTCCACGGCACTGGCTTTGGCAATTGCCTGAATCAGACGAACAGTGATGTCTTCTTTATCATCCCAATGATCAATATCCACATCATCAAACAGCGTTACCTGAACGACGGAAGCATGAGATTTTGCCATGGTGCGGGCCATATGCTTGCGGACACCTTTCAATGGCTCTGGATTGTCCAGGGGATAGGCAATGGCAGGTTGTGCAGCGGTTCTACGATTTGTGACAGCACCCAGATCCACCTGGAATTGCTCAGCCAGTGATTGAAGCCCACTTTGAACCTTATGAGATGAAGACGACGGTGGCATCTGGCCATCCGCTGGTGAGCCAATAATAAAAGCATCATCGCTATTGGTGCTGGCATCATCACTGACCAGTTTGCCGACTACCGTACCGCTATCTTCCCCATCGGTGACAAACTCCACCAGCGGGGCTCCGGTAAGAATAGTGTCACCGGGTTGGCCAAAAAGACGGGCGATCACTCCGGTGCAGGGTGCAGGAACTTCCACAACGGCTTTGGCTGTTTCGACTGAGACCATCGGCTGATCTTCCCTGATGCTATCCCCTTCTCCCACATGCCATTCGACAATATCGGCTTCAGGAATACCTTCCCCTAAATCGGGTAAATTGAAAAAGCGCATGAATGTACCTTTTTATTATAAAAATACTGACTGCTTCTGGTTTTGCAGTCCTACAGGTTCCTAGTACATCGTTTCAATGAGTTTGACGTTTACAATCTCCGTTCACCCTGAGCGGAGTCGAAGGGTGCTTGGCACGATCTATCAGAGTCCGGAGTTTCCGCCTTTAGGCCCTATGGGTCCTTCGACAGGCTCAGAACGAACGGAGTATGGAGGCACGACAACCCGTCAAACTCATTGAAACTATGTACTAGTGCCTGGCAAGACTCTTGATCGATGCCCTGACAATATCATCGACCTGGGGCAGATAATGGTCTTCCATCCTGTAGTAGGGCATTGTCGTATCAAAACCGGTCACCCGTTCAACGGGGGCCTTCAGATCATCAAACGCCCTTTCCATAAGACCGGCAGCAATCTCGGCCCCCACACCAAAACTCCGACAAGCTTCATGAACAATGACACAGCGTCCGGTCTTTCTGACTGACGTCAGAATAGTCTCCATATCAAGAGGCTTGATGGTAGCCACATCAATCACTTCTGCAAAAATGCCATGCCCCTCCAGAATGTCGGCTGCCTCCATGGTTTCACGAACCGATGCCCCCCAACTGACCAATGTGACATCCTGCCCGACTTTTAACGTGAAACAGGTGTCCAATGGCAGCGGGTCACTGGCAGCATCAATTATCTGCTTACTTGCCCGGTAGATGCGCTTTGGCTCCAGGAAGATAACCGGATCCGGCTCATTAATGGCAGCACGAAGCAATCCATAGGCTCTGACCGGTGACGATGGAATAACCACTCTTAGCCCGGGAATATGGGCAAACAGTGCTTCGGTGCTTTCCGAATGATGCTCCGGGGCGTGGATACCTCCGCCGAAAGGAGCCCGCAGCACCAGGGGACACGCCAACCGCCCCCGGGTTCGGTTTCTCATGCGTGCTGCGTGGCAGATTAATTGTTCCATTGCCGGAAAAATAAACCCCATAAACTGTATTTCCGCCACCGGTTTCATCCCCTGGGCAGCCATACCCACACTGATACCGGCAATCAGGGTTTCCGCCAGCGGGGTATCCATCACTCGCTTGAGGCCATATTTATCCCGCAGCCCCTGGGTTGCCCGAAAGACACCACCATTGACCCCAATATCTTCGCCAAGCAACACAACATCCGGATCATTGTCCATAGCATGATCAAGCGCCAGGTTGACGGCCTCAACCATGGTCAGTTTGTTATCCATTGAGATGGCCTCCGGCTGATTTCATGTTTTCCTGACGCATCTGCTCTCTGGCAAGCGCCTCGTTTTTCTGTTGCTCCAGTTGGGCTGGCATATTCGCGTAGTGATAATCAAACAGGTCTTCAATAGCGGGCAGCGGAGTGTTCAGGTAGGTTGCCACGGCCTGCTCAATGATACGGTCAGCCTCATCTTTTAAAGCCTGTTCTTTGTGCTCATCCCACAACCCCCGGTGGTGCAGGAAGTTACGAAGCCGCTTGATGGGTTCTTGTTGCCAGGCCTCCTTGAGCTCTTCACTGGCACGGTAACGGCTGGCGTCATCGGCCGTGGTGTGATCGCAAAGCCGATAGCTGACCGCTTCTATCACGGTAGCGCCCTTACCCTGGCGTGCACGGTCAATAGCGGCGCTGACCACTTCATGGAGGGCAATAACATCATTACCATCCACCTGGTAAGACGGCAGGCCAGCGGCCAGCCCTTTCTGGGCCAGCGTCGGTGCACCGGACTGAATTTTTCTGGGAACCGAAATCGCCCATTGGTTGTTGTTAATGATATAAACCACGGGCAGCTGCCAGGCACCGGCCAGATTCAGGGCTTCGCCAAAATCCCCTTTCGACGTAGCGCCATCACCCAGTGCACATAAGGCCACTTGCAACGGGTCACCGGCCTCATGGCGGATTTTAATGGCGGTGGCGATACCGGCCGCGTGGCCAGCCTGTGTCGCAATGGGAACACAATTCGGTAGATCCTGACCCCAGGCCGGACTGGCACTCCCACGCTCATCACCACCCCAGTAGAGCATGACATCACTCAGAGCGATGCCTCGTCGCATCAACCCCGGAAGATCCCGGTAATAAGGAATCAGAACATCTTCTTTTTCCAGCAGGGCAGCACACACGGTGCTGATGGCTTCCTGTCCAAGACAGGAAGGGTAAGTGCCCATCTTACCGGTCCGCTGCAATGCCACCGCTTTTTGATCGGCCTGCCGGGCGATCACCATGGAACGGTAGTAATCAATGAGAATGTCGTGATTGCTGACCCAGGCTGGCAGCCGCTTGATGACTTCGCCTTCAGCATCCAGAAACTGCGCCATGGCGAGGGAAGGGTTTGCTGTTAAATCCATTTCTGTTCTCCCTATGCCGTCAACTGTGAAGGGTTATCATCATGCACAATGGCTTCTGCCATCTGGTCAGCAATAACACTGGCGGGTAACCCGGCCTGATTCTGTCGGCTGAAAATCTCTAACAGGGTGTCATGAATGCCACGCAGGCGATGGTGCATATCACTCTGACTGCTTTGCAGGTAAGTCATGGCGACAAAAATCAATCCACCGGAATTAATCAGGTAGTCCGGGGCAAAGAGAATGTCGCGGTCGAAGAGGGCAATACCGTCTTCCTCCGTCAGTAGCTGGTTATTGGCTGAGCCGGCAACAGCAGCACACTGTAACTTGCCAATGGTGTCGCTATTGAGAACGCCGCCAAGGCCACAGGGGCTGAACAGATCGCAGGGCACCGAATATATGTCATCCGGTGCCACCACTTTGGCACCGAACTCCCGGACACACTGATCAACACGATCCTGATTGATATCGGCAACAATCAATTGTGCCCCATCGTTAAACAGTCGCTGACAAAGGGCATAGCCAACATTACCCAGCCCTTGCACAGCGACCCTTAACCCTTTCAGATTATCTGGCAGTGAGGGATGGGCTTTAAGGCAGGCAAGCACGCCATAATAAACCCCTTCAGCGGTAAAAGGTGCCGGGCTGCCACCGGATGAAGTACAGGTCACATGGGCTGACTGAGTAGCAATGGTGTCCATATCCGCCACCGTTGTGCCACTGTCCATAGCCGTTGCATAACGACCGCCAAGCTCATTGAGAAAACGCCCGAACGCTTTGAAAAGCGCGGTTCGGTCATAGTCACCTTCCGGTTCCATAATGACCGCTTTGCCACCCCCGAGATCCAGGCCAGCCAGTGCTGATTTGTAGCTCATACCACGGGCAAGGCGAATGGCATCCGTGATGGCTTCGTCAGAGGAAGAATAAGGAATGATTCGACATCCACCGAGGGCTGGCCCTCTGCGGGTACTGTGAATAGCGATGACGGATTTGAGGCCGGATTCTTCATCGAATTTGCAATGAAGATCGTTGATACGCGCCTCGGCAATCTGTCTGAACATGACGGGATCCCTCCGTATGTTGCAGAGCAGCAGGCTCTGGTTTAATGCCCTGTCTATCGGCATCCCGGGGTTAGGGCAAGCTGACAGACGTGGCTATTTATTGTTGTTTTACAGGGTAGAACTTTCATCACATTCAGCGGTTTAAGCTCTATCAACAACCAGGCTTTCTGATAACGCCTTATTCGATTACAGAGGAAGTTAAGCCCTATTGTCAACAGTCAATAAGTTTTAGAAAACATCATGCTCTGCCGCCATTGGCCGCTATTTAAATCAACTAATTGACTGAAAATCTCACCATCCATAAACCACGTTTTCATAAACACCTGTTTTGGCAAAACAGGTAAAAGATGCATTTTGAAAACAAAAGGTGATAACTTAGTTCTTCCTTCCCTCTAATCCATGGAGGCCAAAATGTCGCAAATACAACAAGAAAAGCGTCGATTTCCCAGAAAAACACTGGAAAAAACCGCAGAAGTACTGGATAACGACACCGGTCTGTCTATCGGCATTCTTGAAGATGTCTCAAAAGGAGGATTCAGCATCCTGACCGATCGGGGTGTCAGGCCATCAGAAACCCGGAATGTCACATTGATCCTGCCCGGGCCGCAGGAAGGTGCTTATCGAGTGTCCATGAGTGCCGAGTGCGTCTGGTGTCAAACCGTCAGTGAACAGGCTGATTTCGCCGCAGGTTTTGTTTTACGCAGTATCGAGGACCAGGACGAAGTCGCATTGAACTATTACATAAGGGATTATCAGGTAGCGGGCGAGCTTCAGGAAGGTTAAATACCTTTCTGAAGCCGATAAGAGCAGAAGCAAACACTCACAAACAACCTTTAACAAGCCAGGTAACGGTTAATCTGCAATTGGCAGGCTGAGCGTTTCCTTGAGTTCTTCCATCACGATATAGCTCTTGGACTCCCTGACCCCTGGCAACTTCAGAAGAATATCCCCTAACAACTCGCGGTAAGAGGCCATCTCTGAAATCCTGGCTTTGACCAGATAGTCGAAGTGACCAGAGACCAGATGGCACTCCAGCACGTTTGGCAGCTTGATGACCGCTTTGCGGAAGTCATCAAAGATATCAGCGGATTTGGTATAGAGGCTGATTTCCACAAACACAAGAAGCCCTGCCTGAAGATACTTCGGGTTCAGGCGTGCAGAATAGCCCTGAATAATACCTTCCCTTTCCAGGCGCTTGACCCGTTCCATACACGGCGTCGTACTCAGCCCGACCTTATCCGCCAGCTCTACATACGATATACGCCCTTGCTCCTGCAGGGTACGGAGAATATTACGATCGATACGATCCAACTGGCGAACAACTTCTTTTCGGCTTCTCATGATTTCAGTCGTTTATTGACAATGCGTGTTCAGGCACCAAGAAAAGTGGAACACAATAGCATAAGGGATTAGTGAGCTTTGTATTCATCTTTTTTAGGACAGATCCTGATTAAGACAACCGTTATTCTAATATCTAATGGGTAAATCACCTCCCCTCCTAGCAGAGGGAGGTTAGGGTACCAATGATGAATCTGCAAGTGAGGATTACTAATATCCTCCATCAGGGTTTATCGCAAAATCATTTTCAATCCCTGCATTTTTATGGACAATGCGCGGGCTTTTCACTTCCTTGAGGGTTTGAAGGCTCTTTTCATAAGCAAAGAACCCATGGTCACCACAAGCGAACCTGAGTTTCTAACGATAAACTTGTGTCAACAGAGCCTATTAAAGCACACTCACCGGGTTCTACCCTGTTCTTTATACTCCGGGCTGGAGAAAATTTTAGATGAGTACAGCATCTGCCTCCCCGAAACATTCCCCAACGCCGTCGACGCTTTCGACAGCTGCGACAAAAAGTCGCTCAGGCAATGAGATCCTGGTCAAAATCGACCAGGTCACCAAAAAGTTCGATGACGTTATCGCTGTTGATAATGTCAGTCTGAATATTAAAAAGGGTGAGATTTTCGCACTGCTGGGTGGCTCCGGATCTGGAAAATCCACATTACTACGGATGCTGGCGGGCTTTGAAACACCGTCTGAGGGCAAAATTTACCTGGATGGGCAGAATATTACTCACCTGCCACCGTATCTGCGCCCCATCAATATGATGTTTCAGTCCTATGCCCTGTTCCCTCATATGACGGTGGAGCAAAACGTGGCATTTGGATTAAAGCAGGACCGCCTGCCCAAAGACATCATTGCCCAGCGTGTAGAGGAGATGCTGACACTGGTGCATATGCAAAAGTATGCCCGCCGTAAGCCCCATCAGCTTTCCGGTGGCCAGCGCCAGCGTGTGGCCCTGGCGAGAAGCCTGGCAAAGCGACCAAAATTGCTGTTGCTGGATGAGCCCATGGGTGCGCTGGATAAGAAGCTGCGCAGCCGCATGCAGCTTGAGGTTGTGGATATCATCGAAGAGGTGGGTGTTACCTGCATTATGGTGACCCATGATCAGGAAGAGGCGATGACCATGGCCGAGCGCATTGGCATTATGGATGCCGGCTGGATTGTCCAGGTGGGTACCCCTATCGATATCTACGAAAACCCCAACAGCCGCATGACCGCCGAATTCATTGGCTCCGTCAATATGTTTGAAGGAGAAATCACCGAAGAAGAAGCGGGTTACGTCATCATTCAATCGCAACAGGTGCAACAGCCGATCTACATTGGCCACGGTATCATGGCACCACTGGAAGACCGCAAAGTCTGGATTGCCGTGCGTCCTGAAAAAACCATGGTGACCCGGGAGCAGCCGGAAGGGAACTACAACTGGAGCAAGGGTGTGGTGCACGACATTGCCTATCTTGGTGGACATTCGGTTTATCATATCCGGCTTCCGTCGGGCATGACGGTACAGTCCAACATGGCGAATGTGATCCGGACCGCCGACAACCCGACCTGGGGTGATGAAGTCTATATCAGCTGGGATGATGACAGTGGTGTCGTCCTGAATAGCTGATCAATCACCGCTAACCTTATTCAGTATTTTTCGTGTTTAAGAACAGTCTGAAGGCTTTCCATTGGCTAAAAGCCGAAGGCTTTCTATTTCGTAAACTATTCAGGCTTACCGCCGTACATGTAAGCCACTGGTAACGGATATTTTGTGGAATCTGTCATGTCCAACCTGTTAACAAAAGGTGCCTCCGCAGCCGCGTGGGGACCAGAGAGGCTAAACGCCTTAAGGGAGCTGTGGGGACGTCGCCTCGTTCTTGGCGTCCCCTATCTCTGGCTACTGCTATTCTTTCTTGTCCCCTTCCTGATTGTGGTCAAGATCAGCTTTTCATCGGCAGAAATTGCCATTCCGCCCTATTCGGCCATCTTTGAGTACTTTGATGAAGTACTGACACTGAATTTAAATCTGGGCAACTACCTGTTCCTGGCCGAGGACGAGATGTACCTGCAGGCCTATCTGACCTCGATACGGCTGGCTCTGGTCGCTACCTTTTTCTGCCTTCTGCTGGGCTATCCCATGGCCTACGCCATGGCTCAGGCATCGGGAAGAAAGCAAAGTTTCCTGCTCATGCTGGTACTTCTGCCATCATGGACCTCATTCCTGATCCGCATATACGCCTGGATGGGAATACTGAAAAATAACGGGTTATTGAACAACCTGCTGATGTGGTGTGGCCTGATTGACCAGCCCCTGCAGATCCTGAACACTAACATCGCCGTTTATATAGGCATCGTTTATGCCTATCTGCCCTTTATGGTGCTCCCTATTTACGCCAACCTGACCCAGCTGGACAAATCACTGCTGGAGGCGGCCAACGATCTGGGCTGTCGGCCATGGGAAACCTTTTTCAGAGTTACACTGCCACTGTCCATGGGTGGCATTGTCGCGGGCTGTATGCTGGTCTTTATCCCTGCCGTGGGTGAATACGTGATTCCTGAGCTGCTGGGTGGGCCTGAGAGCCTGATGATCGGTAAAGTGCTCTGGCAGGAGTTTTTCAACAACCGTGACTGGCCGCTGGCCAGTGCCCTGGCCATGATCATGCTGTTGATCCTGTGTCTGCCCATCGCCTTCTTCAATCGCCAGCAGGCGAAGCAATTGGAGGCCAGCCTGTAATGACGCTTTCTACAGAAACAGCAACTGAACGCACAAGCACCCTGGGAAGAGTCAAAACACCGGGTTTTTCCACCATCATGCTGATACTTGGGCTGATCTTCCTCTATCTGCCCATGTTTATCCTTGTGTTTTACTCCTTTAACGCTTCACGACTGGTGACCGTCTGGGCCGGCTTCTCAACCAAATGGTATGTGGAGCTGTTTCAGGATGAACAACTGATGGGCGCGGTATGGATCAGCTTGAGAATTGCTTTCTATAACGCGTCCATGGCGGTCATTCTGGGTACGGTGTCGGCTTTTGCCCTTGACCGCTTTGGCAAATTCCGTGGCAGAACCGCCTTCAACAGCATGTTGACGGCACCCCTGGTGATGCCCGATGTGATTACCGGCCTGTCGCTGCTGCTGCTGTTTGTCACCATGGCCGACCTGATCGGCTGGCCCATGGAACGGGGCATGCTGACCATCTGGATCGCCCACGTCACCTTCTCCACCGCTTATGTGGCTGTTGTCGTTGGCGCCAGGTTGCGGGAGGTGGATCGCTCTATTGAAGAGGCGGCGATGGATCTTGGTGCAACACCACTGCGGACGTTCTTTCTGGTCACGATTCCAACCATTGCCCCATCGTTAGCCGCTGGCTGGTTACTGGCGTTCACCCTGTCTCTGGATGATCTGGTGATTGCCAGCTTTGTCTCCGGCCCGGGCTCGACCACTCTGCCAATGGTGGTATTCTCTTCGGTGCGCCTGGGGATCTCACCAAAAATTAACGCCATGGCGACGCTGATTATTCTGGTGGTCTCTCTGGCAGCCCTGTTTGGCTGGTGGTTTATGCGTCGCTCAGAAAGGGAAAGGAGGGCCAGCCTGGAAAGGTTTGGCACCAGTTAGCATGATAATCAGATGCCGGATCTCATCCGGCTTTTTAATTCGTTCCTCGACTTTTACCAGACCCGTATGCTCCGGGATTGTCACGACGTGCATTTCTGCTTGACGTCCTCACTCCAAAAGCCTGCGACCTCAGTCTGGATCAAGCTCGTGCGGCGAGGAGCGTCCGTCCCCTGAATGGCTTATGTCCGAACCCGTTGTCGTTTGTGCAAAAGCATCACCGGGCATCGACTATGCTCCGTCTTTACGGACAAAATAGAGTTTTGGCAGCTCCCCTTGCCTGGCCATCGTTAATACCTGAGGATCTAAATAAACCTGCTTCAGTACAGCTTTGAGTTCACTATCTGTAGCCCCTCCAAGCTCATGCAGTGGGAACACCAGCCTTTCTTCCCGAGCAGCGTTGGTGATTAACGTTACCAGCTGCTGCGAAAACCCACTTATATCCGTTATTTTTGGAAAGAACACCGAATGAATTTTCTCGCAGCCTTTAAAGCCGTCAGTCTCTTTATATCGCCATGCCTGACATTGATAGTATCCCTCGCGCATGAAGGTAGCCTGACCGCCGCCCTTGGTCATGTGCTCGATATACCCCCCTCTATCACCCCCATGAAGCGCCACATCAGTATTCAGCACATTACCAAACCTCCGCACGGCATTTACCAGTGAGAATGGATCACTATCGCCATAGTGTTTCCGGGCAAAGCCAAGTACCCCACCTGGATTACTAAACAGCCTGGCAAAGTTTTTTGGTATGGGCGAATCGGCTGGCGTTGAAACCCGGGATTGAGGCCTTGACCTGGAGGGCACTGCTGATTCAGATCTGGCAGTTCCCGATTGGGCTGTCTGGAAATAAGAGGCAGTTTTCTTAGGGATTGCACCATGTCCTACAGCAAGCATAGTGCCTGAAACACCTGCCGGGTGGATACCGACAGGTGTTATCCCCGAGGGTAAATGTACCGGATTAGCCGCGTTCAGGCTCTTGAAAACTCGAATAAACTCGTCGTGTACTTCCTTATCCTTATTACTTTTATTATCCCAACCCACGAGTATTAACTTGGGTACTTTGGATAACTTCTGTATACGAGGATTCTTATAAGCCGCATAGAGCGCCTGGGCCATATCCTCACCACTGCCACCAAAAATTGCACAGCCTATAAAACAACTGACAATGGTATTGCTGCCTTTTTGGCTGGCTCCAAGGAGCAGTGAAACAAAAGCATTGGTGAAATCCTGCTGATACTTTATTACCCCTGCACCAGAACGGTTAACACTCAAATCATAATCTTTCCTATTTGGGGCAACCACGTTATGAATATGCTGGCAATGGCGCAAACCACGGGTGGAATCAGTGGCATATCCATAGGGCCCGGTGGTATAACACTCGCCAGTTCCAACCTTATGAATACTGGTATCGTGGTTAAATTGAGCGCCAAGATCACTGGCAAATTGTCCTGCGATACCCCCACGATGTTGCATTTGACTATTTGCAGCATTGACCAGATCGAATGGTTTTCCTTGTTTTGAGAGCTCTCTGGCACAACCAAACATGCCATAATCAGGGTGCATTGCTATTTCCAGCTGTCTGGGAAGCAGCTCTGTCGATGCCTTGTCAGCACGGCCTGTGCTTGCTGTCGTGTTAATTGCCGTGGCCACAGCCCCGGGGCTGCTCATTGCAGGGGGCGTTGTTACACGGCGAACCGGTGAACGTGTTGCGGAATTAAGTTGAGCCAGCATATTCCAGTGACTTGCAAAGTCTTGGCATGCTGTCCGGTCACTGTCTTCAGAAGACCTGCCCACCAGAACCAGTTGTGGTGCTTGCCTGCCTGTTGATTCAAATTGTTTCTTGGCTTTCGAAATCGCTTCTGCCAAATCTTCTCCTGTGCCACCCGCAAGACCACAACTGAGCAGAGGGCAGTAAATCCGACGTAGTTGATTGGTTTCAGCCGCTTTAAATAACTCAAAAAACGTTTTTTCAAGCTTTTCTGCAAACTTCTCATCATTTGCTAAAAGAACCAACACATTGTGAACTGCCCGACAATTATTGATATCAGATGGTTTGTCACCACGAATACAGTCATAAGTAAAACATTCACCGTGAGTGATACGATTCCCGGGCTGCTGAGACACCTGAACATAGTTACTATTGTTGCCACCAAACTTTTCTTTGATAACCTTTGCAATACCTGTATGAAATTGCATGTTCACGTCCACAGAGTTCACTATCCCATAGGGCATAAGTTCATCTTTACGCTTTACCCATGTCAATAATCCATCATTACAAGTAACCAGTGTTACCCTGCCAGGCAATGCTTGTTCAGTCCCATTAACCAGATTGGTACAATGTTGTGACACATCCTTATGTGTGACAAAGTTTTTGCCAACTATATGCCTAAGGGATGGATACTTTTCCAGTTGTTTAAGCAGGCAATCATTATCAGTTTTACGAACCGCTCGCCCAAAGACCGCTTGTTTCAATTCTTCATTGATTCCACATTTCTTCAGCTCAAGAGAACCGTACATCACTACCTGACCACAGAATTTTCCAATGGCATCATCCATTTCAGTCTCCTTAAATTATCGTGTAATTGATATTTATTTGTGCAATCAAATAAAAGCAACTGTAGATCCAATAATCGAATTAGACTGAAAATCGGTAATATAGTTCCAAAATTAGCAGGCATTTTCTCTCACGCGACTCCAGGATGGTGTCTTCATATCTCAACTATGTTTTTGAAATATCCGGGTTTAGCGGCTGTGTGAGCCATTTTGATCCGTCATCGGTAAAGGTTCCTGAACCAACTCAACAGCCCTTGCACCGATAGCCTTTTTACAGGCAAATGCACAACACACCCCTGCGGCATATACCATTAAACCGGTCAGGGCACCGTAGGTGACATTAACTTGTGTATCAACCTCATTCACCTTCAGCCCCCGGGAGTGGGAATAGAGAAAACCACCGCCCACACCACCGCCAACCAGCAGAACATACCCACCCAATAACCCGACAGTAGAATTCAGACAACAACGCCGTCCAAATGCAGACACTCTCACAGCCAGGGTAGCCGCAGCTTCATTGGCCCCGTTGGGTTGAGCAGCCTGTGGATATACGATACCTCCGGAAACACCGTTCACTGACCGGTCACCTCGTGATTTCACCAGTAAGTTCCCGTGACAGGCATAGCCAGTCTTGAGCATTGGTCATCTGACTTTTTGCAAAAAGCAGAGCGTGGACAGCCTTTAGATCGAAAAGTTCCGAATTGGTTCACTATTTAGTCAGACCATTAATAAATGTGTCCCAATCGAACTCATCTTTAATTAATGCTTTATTAAAATGTGCCTTTCTCATTCTGCCCAGGTGAATTCTATTATTTTCAATCATATTGGCTAATGAATCCACCTTTTCAGTTTTATCTTCAGTTTTTATTACTTGCTTAACCTGTAATGCAATGTTTAAAAAAGACAAAGCAAATGTTGTGGCATATTTCTCACCTTTTAAACTCATTCTGTTATTAATATCTATCGTTAATGAACAAATATGTGCTGTAAACAAGACATCCGCTGGATCTAACTGCACATTTTTGACTGGTAAAACCTCAGTTTCTGTCATCACTTCAGCAATTTCACCGGGCTGTAGAGGATTGCATGTAGAATCTAACTGCTCATTGTTGACTGACAAAACCTCAATTTCTGTCGTCATTTCAGCAATTCTATCAGGCTGCAGAGGATCATCTGTAGAATCTTCCGGTCGTTTGTGCTCAGTTACCGATGAATCACCCTTGGCGAGCATGCATAGTTGTTGAAATAATTTAACAAAATCGTATGGTTGATAGTCATTAATGCCAAAAATATCATTCATGATAAGTCTTGCCGGACCGGGAGATAGGGCAATAGACGGTATAATTACATTCAGAGACTGATCCGTTTTAATTTCTTCATCAATATCAAAAGGGTATTTTTCTGCTCTTTTTTTTAAATCCTCAAGCCTTTCAAGCATTCTTACTTTTAGTTTATTTTTAAAAGCCATTTTTACTAAAAGATCGTCCGATCTAAGAGAAAGGTAATTATCCACATTAATTGAGCTAAAGGCGAGAAAGTCCTTCAAATTAAGGTGTTGGGTAATTTTAAATCTTAATTCCTGGAATAATGGAAAATAATTATTTTCTGCAGGCTCTGAAGTCACCTTTCGTAACGGGGTGAATATATTAGCTGTTGGATTTTTTACAAATTCACTTGACCTATGATAATCAGAAATATTAGCAAAACTATCAACAATGGCATTTTCAGAATTCATCATTATGCCTACATTTCTGCAATTCCATATCGATTTGATCATCAGATTGGGAAAAAGTTCCGCTTTGGATTGATCAATGAAAATCCTGAGTCAAACCCCCACTTCATCACCGGTTTTATTTTTTGCTGGATACCATGAAAAGTAGATCGTGGACAGCCTAAAGATCGAAAAATTCCAGTTTTTTATTCTTCTTTAGTCGCAGAGAATCAATAAACTTGTCCCAATCGAACTCGTTTTTATTTTTTAATACTGATTTAAAATAATAAACTTTACTTAGCTTCCATCTTATAAGTTCATTGCTTTCAATCATATTGGCTAATGTATGTAGCTTCTTATCTTTTTCTTCAATACTTATCAGTTGGTTTACTTGTGATGCAATCCCTATAAAATATAACGCAAGAAGTGAAGTACCTTCAGTATTTTTACCGCATTTTAAACTCATTCTGTTATTAATATCTATCGTTAACGAACAAATATGTGCTCTAAAAAAGACATCCGTTGAATCATCATTGGCAAGCGTACATAGACATTGAAATAATTTAACAAAATTAGCTGATTGATATTTATAGTTTACAGGATCCTTCTTTAAGAGAAGTCGTGCAGGCCCGGGAGATATGGCCACAGGCGGTATTATTGCGTCATAATTCTCATTCAATTCAATTGGCCCATTAATTTCGAAGGGATATTGTCGTGCTTTTTGTTTCAAATCATTGAGCCTTTCAAACAATACTACCAGCGGTTCATTTTCAAGAACTCTTCTTACCAGAAGGTCGTCCGATCTAAGCGAAAAATAATTATCAACATTGATTGAGCTAAAGGCGATAAAGTCCTTCAAATTAAGATATCTGGCAATTTCAAATTTTAAGTCGTGACTCAATGGTAAATAATTATTTCTTGCAGGCTCTGAACTTACCTTTCGTAACGGACTGAATATATTGGCTGTTGGATGATTTACAAATTCGCTTGACCTTTGATAATCGGAAAAACTGACAAAACGATCAACAATAGCATTTGCAGCGTTCATGGTTATGCCTTTACTTTTTTCCCTTCCTTCAGAACATAGGTTTGGGAAAAAGTTCCGCTTCAGAAATTTGCAAATAGCATTGGTATCAGATCTCCATTTGATCAAAATCCAGTTGCTCAGGGATGAGAATGCCGTGATATAGCACAGGAACACGGTTCAAATTACAAAGCAGCTGATAAGGAATAGTACCTGCACCCATTGCCACCTCATTAATGGGCAAGTCATCTCCCCACAGGATGGCACGGTCCCCTATCTGCACATCGGGCAAATCGGTTAAGTCCACCGTCAGCATGTCCATGGATACTCTGCCCACCAGCGGTACACGGCAGCCATTAATATACACCGGTGTGCCATTGGCGGCATGGCGGGGGTAACCATCTGCATAGCCGATAGCCACCACACCGATCCGGGTGGTTCTACGGGCAATCCACTGACTGCCATACCCCACGGAACTCCCGGCAGGAATGGTTTTGATGCTGATGATGGCTGAACTCAGCTCCATCACCGGTTTTATTGTTTGCTGGATATCATGAATTTGAGCAAATGGAGAGACCCCATACAGCAGCAGACCAGGACGATTCCATTCGCTCTGCACTTCTTTCAGGGCAACCAGCCCGGCAGAGTTACAGAAACTGCGCTCACCAGGCAGGCCATGGGTATAAGTATTGAACGTTGTCAGCTGCTGTTGTGCATGATCACTGTCCGGCTCGTCAGCACAGGCAAAGTGACTCATCAACACAATGTCTTTGACAAAAGGAAGATCATTGAGTTGCTCCCAGACTTTGCGGTACTCATCAGGGGCAAAACCGACCCGCCCCATACCGGAATCCATCTTCAGCCACAGCCTTACCGGATGTTTGGGACGGTGGGCGACTAATGCATCAATCTGATACTGATGATGGATCACCGTATCCAGACGATACTGGTCAATCATTTCCAGTTCTGCAGGTTCAAAGAAGCCTTCCAGCAGCAGTATGGGTTGTTTGATGCCAGCAGCACGAAGTTCCAGGGCTTCCTCAATAAAGGCAACGGCAAACCCGCTGGCAATATCCGCCAGCGCGGTTGCACAGGCTGTTGCACCATGGCCATAGGCGTCCGCCTTGACCACCGCCATCACCTGACCATTACCAGTGCCCCTGGCAGACAGTTGTTGGATAATACGATAATTATGACGCAGTGCATCAAGGTTTATCTTTGCTGTTGCTGGTCGGCCCATGCCTTTTGAGACTCCCCCGGAAATGCCAGTAAAGGGCAGCATCCTATCAATTAATAACTAACAGCTCTTTATGTGTTTATCGAAATCATTATATTGAATAAATAATACCCTTTGATTGTATTTATCCATAGTTTTGATTGCTTTTTATTCTTTATTAGACGGTAAGAGTCCACTAATCAGAGTCAGTTTCTCAGTGAAAATGCCAACGTCAATGGGAATAGCGATTAAGGAGCAACCTGTCGCTGCTGGTGCTCCTTCAATGAGGCGGGAATTAAGACTATTCTGCTTTTTTTCCGGGATCTGCCATAGTCCGAAACCGGGCGTCCATGGCAGCGAGAATACTTCTGGCTAAACGACCAATGCCGGGTTTCTGACCATCAGCATAAGGAATTGGACGACAGAGCGCCATGGCCCTGAGCCCCATGCGGGCGGAATAAATACCGACACCAACCCCGCTGGCGGCCTGGGAGCTGACCACGCCCAGCAACCGGTTGGAAGTAAAGTCTGATAGCTGATCAGACAGCAGTTCTGTCGCACCAGCCAGCGCCATCTGTTCCAGAACCATGGTTAACAGGTGGCTACGGGCAGGCAATGAAGGCCTGACACCGTATACCTGACAGATCTCATCGAGCATCCGGATACTGCGCCAGACCGACAGCAGCATATCAACGGCAGCAAATGGGCTGAGAGCCACCATCAACGCAACTTGCTGGCTATGTTGTGAAATACAGGCAAGTGCCCGCTGGTCCAGGGTCTGGAAAAAATGGCTATCCAGGTAAGCCAGCAGCTCGCTGTCATCACTGTAATCCGGCATCTCGGACAACACTTGTTCCAGCAGCATCTGCTGGGGCTTACCCTGATAGAGCTTACTCAACTGCCCGGTCCACTGGCTGGTTAATACGGTCGTTCTCTGGTCTCGAAACTGTGCAGCCTGCGCCTGTAGTTCGGTGATCTGTCGAAAGTCCCGTTGATACAGGAAAAACTCCACCACGGCTTTAACGACAGTGACCGCCAGGGCCAGAAAAAGCAAGGCAAACACTAAGGCCAAAGACCAATGCAGTTGATAGAGAAAAAGGCCCAGTTCCACCGTTTGCCAAAGCACCAATATCAACAGCAGGGTCAGCAGCCCGTAACATGCCGACCGGATAAAGCGCAGTGGTTTGGCCGCCAGTTCGGGTCCCTGCAACACCGGATCCCGGAAACCATCACTGATGGACTCCGGAGTCTCCAGGGGTTGCTCTGGTTCCAGAGGGATAAAGTACGGATCGTGATGTCGGGTCATGAAAACCGGTCTCCCAGCAGATCATTAAGAATGCTATCCAGACGGATATGGGGTAATCGGCCACCTGCGACCAGCTGCAGCCCACCGGGCGGCATCAACCGGCGCAATTGCCACTGGCCCAGAGCCTGCCAGTCATCCAGTGTCGGAATCTGTTCCGGAATATCCGGGTGCAGCAGCACTCCCGGCCCCTGCTCCGTCATCCCCTGCAGAGACTGGTGCCCCTGGTAATCGACATATGTCGTTGAGCGAACGGCGGCAACCGCTTCACAGCGGACATCCGTCGCATTAAACGCCGCTCTGCGCCTGGCCTCCTGAACCAGGTTTGCCGTCAGCCCTCTCACGGCTTCATGCTGGTCAGGCAGCACCTGATCAATTTTACTGGCGGCAAAAACGACCCGGTCAATACGTGGCTGAATTAATCGTCTGAGCAGGCTGTTGCGCCCATAATCGAAACTTTGCAGTACCTGAGTCAACGAGAAGCGAAGATCATCAAACGCTTCCTGGCCACGGTTCAACGACTTGAGCACATCCACCAGCACCAGCTGTCGATCCACCTTCTGAAAAGTATTTTGATAGAAGGGTTTGACCCGGGTTTCCAGGTAACGCTGATAATGCCTTTCACACACTTTGAATAAAGAGTCCTCCACCGCTTCCTCCAACTGATCTTCTGAACAACCAGTGATGGCAAGCAGGGGGATAAACGGCAGTTTACTCTCGTCACCTGAAGGTGCGGCATGCAGCCAGCGTCCGGGTTGAATCATGGTCAAGCCCGCCTGCTGACAAGCCTTGAGAAAGGTCAGTTGTTCCTGCCACAGTACTTGCAGTTCCAGCTCGGAAATGGTCTCCAGAGGATTAATGGACTTCAGCTTTTCGATAAAACTCCGGCCAATAGACCGGCGTACGGCACTGTCAAAAAGGGCGTGACATTGCCCACACCAGGCACGGTAATCCATGGCCAGTAGCGGCAGATCCAGCAGCCACTCCCCCGGATAGTCACGAATCTCCAGATAAAGACGACTGATCCCCGGTTTTCCCCGACGCAATAACCCGGGTGGCTGACGGAACTTGATCTCCAGCAGGCAGCCAGACTCATCCCTTGTAGCTTCCGGCCACCGCCCTCTTGATAACGCGTCAATACCCCGCTGGTAAGGAAACAGTGTGACACCATTCAGAGCGGACAGTTTTACCCCCAATAAGCGATCCTGAAGCACCGGGGGGAAGGCAGCCAGAAGGGCATCAGGATAGTGCTGTAACTGATGAATAAGACTGGTGATCAGGGTGGTTTTGCCACTGCCACTGAAGCCGGTCACTCCCAGTGTCATTCGCCGGTTAAGCAGCCGGTCGACGCCATTTTCCAGGGAACTGGCTGCTGACCTGGCAAGATCCATCGCTTTATCCTGCCCAATCAGCAAAGACTGCTTGACCTTGGTCTTTATTGGTTTCATTGAACCATTCTCGATTTTAAGAGTCTAATTCTCTGGATAATTATTAAATCAGATTAAAAATCATAAGGAATACAAAAATTTGTTTCTGGAACTTCCCGCTGCGGTTAAAGTTCAGGAGCCCGATGAGGAAGTATCCGCTGATGCATAAGCAGTTAAAAGAGAACATAAAAAAATTACGAAAAGCAATCAGTGGTTCTTTATTAAATCAACATCTAAAGTTGATCAGAACTGACTGAATTTGTAGAAATACCTTCGGATAATATCAGATTCCAGTCTTTTCCGGTCAACTTGGCCAGGCCGCAATAAATTGCATTATTTTTGGATTCCATCATCAGCTCACGCACCTGTTGGAAGAAAGTCCCTCCAAACTCACCGCGCAAAAACAACGCCAGGTCATCATCAGGACTGCCTGCCTTTGGCTCAAGAAGCGATCTTATCTCTGCATCATAAGTCATGTTCCCATAAAACAATTGCCCAATAATTTTATCCAGCAGACTTTGCTGACCGTCCCCATCCCTGAACAATGACGCCAGTAGGGCATCATCGGAAAAATCCGCCCTGAGGATATGAAATAAAGTGGGAATCAAGAGTGAAAAATTATCACAAATATCACCAACCAATTCATTCACGTCTACATCGCGTCCAGCATCTTCCGTACTCACAGGACACTCCACAGTCGTTGCCCTGAAAACGTCAAAACGTCTGAAAGACAGGGGGGCAAGCTGTGATCTGAGGTTGGGCATATTTAAACCTGAAGTACGATAAGCAATCAGCTTTTCTAAATTCACATGGTTTCTTCGTAACGCTTTGCCACACCCTATGAGTTTTACCTTAAGGGCTTCAGGAATCGTCCCGGGTAACAGGCTATTGGCCAGAGAGAGGCGTGACAGCCATTCCTGCTGGTCTTCGCTCAATAACCCACTGCTATAGGTGATCGCTTCCAGGAGAGATGGACGAAAGTGTGATTCAGCAAAGTGATTGGCACCAACCATGCCTGCAAACCCGGACACCAAATCCTGAGTTGCTATCGGGGATAACAATGGCCTTAGCTTTTTACACAGGTCCAGCGCCACAGAATAGTAGTTGTATGCCTGCAAATCATGGGTGAGGCCTCTGCCAAGCTGCTCAATTCTTGCTCGCTCAACACTGGCAACAGGGGTATGCATGGCAGGGGTGTACTGCTGTTTGGCTGGAGGTGAGCCAGGCAGCTCGGGCAGCGGGGTATCGCCATCTGGCCGCAAAGGCAGATAAGCCTTGCCCAGCAGATTCATAAACGTAGCGCTGTTAGCCCCTTCCTGAATCAGGGGGCGATCAACACAGCTGATCCATTCAAATAATGGTTTGGGTACCGGGCCACAATACAGAAGCTCGACAGGTTCATGAACCGAGTTCTCCCATTCCCTGTTCTGCAAATCATAAAATGGCACCTGCAACGATTTTTGTAGTACCCGGAGCCGTTCAAGGCTTGCCAGTGGACTCAATACCAAAACCACCGTTTTCTCCAACTCTGATGTATGACTTTTCACGACCCCTGACAGCAATCTTCTGATAATCACGTCATGGGCAGGCTCCAGGGCATGATGGTGAATACCATAAAGGGGCAGCAAATGAATTCTACCGGCTTCCGTCTCTCTCAGGATTTTTATCAGGCTGACGGCTCTTGAGTCGCCCTTCATTAGCGCCGGGATATCAGGTTTTTGCAGTAAATAAGCGGTCTGATAGTTTGCCAGCGCCGGAAGGTCCAGGTTCTGATGCATGCCATTGCACCGCTCGATTCTGGGCGTCGTGTTGCTCCATTTGAAGGGCGGGATAACAATCGCCACTTTTGACACCAACCATGAGCGGTTACCGTTCATGGCCCAGAAACCAAGGGGTTGCTCCAAAGGTCTTTGGTTAATAGTGCAATGATCCGCCAACTGTTTAAAAGGAATACACTCACACACCAGGCCAGAATAATGCAAAGTCTGTACGCCATCATTCCCGGGGTTAAATTCTGGCATGAATAACCGGAGCTTATCCTTCATCCGCTGCCAATCATCCTCCCCATTAAATTTCAGAACCAGCTCAACCCTGCCTTTGAAACCAAGGTGAGCCAGCCCTTCGATGATACTGAAGGCAGCCGTATGGTCTCCCTGGCCGGGACTCTCCGCAAGCCCCACCCGGATAACAGGAATGGCACCCAGCTTCTCAGACAGGCTACTCTCTGCAGTATCAACCTTCCTCTTGCCCAACAGGGGTAGATCAATGTCTTTTTTGGGCGACTCATTAGCACAACCGGAGAAATGCTTGCGAACTGCGACAGCTCGAATGGATGAATAAACTGGAGAATCAGGAGATCGCTTGCCACCTCCATTCATCGATCGCCTGGTCAGGGCATTTACAGACAGTGACGAATTCACGGCTATATCCGATTAACAAAATTCCTTAATATAGCTCGTCCCTCGTCCCGCTGCCCTTACAAGGCAGCAAGTTATACTGACAATCAACCTGGGAAACCTATCAACCGAAACAAATAAACAAATCCTCCCCATATGGTCTACTTTTCTAACGGCGTTCCTGCTGCAGCATAAAAAGTCAATTGAACTGTGATACGGGATTCTATTCCCGGCTGTGGTGGCCGCTGATTCAATCTCATTTAATAAATGGTCTGCTACCCATGAAACGTTTACTGACATTTATAGTGACGCTATCACTGTGTTCAATTGCACAGCTCTCAATCGCCGCCCAGTATCTGGATATGCCGCCAAGCTATGAAGATGCCACTACCTATACGATTCACCTGAAACCGGGTGATGACCGGGAAATCAATATGAGTGAAATCTTTCGTCTTTCCAGTGAGGGCTATACGTCGATAAGAATCAAAGTGGCTACTACTAACAGGGTTAATAGAACCAAGCCAACCAGGCGGTATCCGTTTTACCATAACGACATAGCTGAACGAATCCCTCATTGCCGCCTGTTAAGGCAGCATGACTACGATGATAATTATCGGGTATTACTGGACAACACCATTTATCAGTCCAATCTCAGTTACGATGATGCCATTTTACTGATTGGCAAACTCGTATCGGTGAACTCCTGTACATTTTGATGTCCATGGGCACAGCTTAAAAAGTCCTGACCCGGCCCTTCATCACAGGGCCAGGGTGTAGGATGCTATAACCTATTGATTAAATTACTGATATTAAGAACCTGAATGGCTCGGAAAACTATTTCGGTTTTGCATACATTCTCTTTATGTCTCAATGAGGAACTATTTTCCAATTTATCAGTCTGAAGTTAGAGAAAACCCTTTAATTCTTACTATTTGAATAATTTACAAGGACTGATTCCATGAAACTCATCCACTTACTGTTCAGGCTATCTTCCCTGATACTTTGTACTACTGTACTGTCAGCCGGGGCTTTTGAACTTGCTGCACCTGCTTACCATAATGATTTACCGCCCAGCTATGAAGATTCCGTGGCCCATTCCACCTATACCATCCAGCTCAAGCCCGGGGACAACAGATTCATTAGCTTCGTTGAACTTTTTGGTCGGGGCTATTACAACCTGAGGGTCAATGTAGCCAGTGATTTGAAACAGCCACATTGCCGTCTCTTTAAGCAGAGCAACGGCTATTACCGTGTACAACTGGATAACATGATTTATGATTCAAACCTGCATTATGACGATGCTGTATTAGAGATTGGTAAACTCGTCTCTGTGAACGCCTGCCGGTTCTGATCTCTGCGAAGATTGTAATGGTGGGGGCCTTACTGCTCCCTTCACAGAGGAAGCGCAGTGGTGAACTTCATCTGTTCCATGGCAAAACTGGAGGTTACATCGGTCAATCCCTCCACGGTGTTGACCAGCGCCTTATAGAAGCAATCAAATGACTGAATATCTTTTTCAGCCAGCTCAGCCAACGAGGGAGTCGTATCCTCCTGCAACTCCCGTAATATGTTGCGGTCAATTTTATCCATAATGTTTTAAATGCTGTCACTGGTTAGCAGGCCCACCACATTCTGGTCACTTTGCTGCGCTTCGATCTGTCCGGCAACACTGTTGCGCATGACATCAGAAACCAGCAGGTTGTGGTCTAAATTCATGGTCCATCTCTTCTAATCATTTTCCATCAGTGTGACACAGAGAGGGTGATAGATAATTGATCAGGAGCATTGATGCAAAACATTTGGGTCAATGAACCTTTCACTATATTCAAGTGTCCATACAGGTACTTTTAACAGAAATTGGAGTCACCATGAATATTGGTAATATGGCAACTGGTTTGGCAGGGATTGGTCTGACAGCTGCCGTCAGTCTCAATACTGGTTTAGCTCACTCTTCCAATCTGACCAAGTGGCGAACCCGGGCTGTTATGGCTCTTTCTGGTACCGTGGGTACCGGCTTAAGTCTGTTGCAATGCATCCGGGAAGGCAGAAACATATCGACCAGAACACTGGCGACACTGGCAACGAACGCTGGCGTTCTTGCATACAGTTATTTACAACCCTGGGCTGATCTTCCAAAAGAGTTAATGATTTATAAGTCCGAAGCAGAATGTCATGTAGAATTCTTTAAGAACCAAGGAGAAATGAGCATGCCGCAATGTAAACCCTATCTGCATAAGGCTGAAATTATTGAAAAGACGGTAGAGCAAACAGGTCCCGGTTCGTTTAGGAAGATTGCGCAGATAACCAAATACAATTGGAAAGAGTAGCTGCCGATCTTCAACTCAGGTGGCGTGGGATTATCCAGCAGTTTGTACCGCCTGCTGCCCGCAGAAGGATAAGCAGTTCCTGCTTGACGGGTAGCAGGGGGCGGGCAGGACCTGTAGAAATGTGGGTATTATTTCAGGTAGACAACACCCTCAATGACTTCACACTCCAGGGCAGTCAGCATATCCCCCGGACAAGGCCCGGCAATACACTCCCCCGTCTCAATCAGAAACTGGGCACCGTGGGTAGCGCACTGAATCAGCCGTTTCTCTGAATCCAGAAACTGGTCCGGCTGCCATTCAAGATTAATCCCAAAATGCGGGCAACTGTTTTCGTAGACGTATACCTGATCACCTTTGCGTACGGCAAAGATATGGCCACGCTCATTACGGAAGCCTTTGCTACCGGGATCCTGAAGCTCATCGATAGAACACAAACGAATCATTATTTGCTTTCGGCCTCTTCTGGCAGACGAACGTCAAAAGGCATACCTCGCTGCAACACAATCTGACTGAAATAGAGATTAATGGCCTGGGAAGTGGTCAGCCCGAGTTGGCGCAGAATGTCTTCGGCCTCCTGCTTTAATGACTCATCAATTCGTGCCCGTACAGTCGTCTCTTTTGCCATAATCACTGCACCTCATGCATCTTTTTAGAATATTTCTGTCAATAGTAAAGATGATAAAAAACATCCCATGCGGCGGGAAAGCTCTACTTTACGCGCAAGCGCTACACCCTGTTATCAATCTGCCGATTGACTGTTACAGGCTGACAAAATATAACAATGTATGATGAGTTGCCATGAGAGCTTCACCAAACTTTCGTCAATGCTTTCGCAGGGTGAGCGACTCACGGCCAGCGCTTTTATCACACCAACAGTAAAACAGGACGTTTTACGCAGTCACTAACAGGGATCATAGAGATTGAAGCTTTTGTTATGTTGAACAAGTTATCTCATTGCTTACTCTTTTTTTCATTGGCCACATCACTTCTGCTCCCCACATACAGCCTGGCTAACGAGTCAGAACGGCAGCAGATGCTGTTCACGCGCGTTGAAAAAGCACTGAAGACAGGGGACCATAAACTTTACGAGAGTTATCGATCAGAACTCAGTGATTACCCTCTGGCTCCCTACCTTGAGTACCTCAGCCTCACCAACGATCTTGATCGCATCAACCAGAGCGATATTGACCAGTTTGCCAGCCAATACCCCGATTTACCGCAAACCAGCCAGCTCCAGTACAAATGGCTGAGGCATCTGGCCAGTAACCAGCGCTGGCAATCCTATCTTGCTGCCTATCAGCAGGATGATGGCGGCCGCTATCAGTGCCTGAAAGGCGTAGCCCTGCACGCACTGGGGCAGACCGAACAGGCCTGGCTGGAGGCAAAAAGTCTCTGGCTGAAAGGCCAGTCACAACACAAGGCCTGCGATCCGTTATTCGACAGCTGGAAAGCCTCTGGCGAACTCACTCAAAGCCTGATTATTGCCCGCTTTTGGATGGCTGCCGAGCAAAACAACCTGTCCCTTGCCCGCTACCTGAATAAGTCCATTAAAGATACGTCTTTCAAGGTATCGACAGAGCTGTTCTGGGAAGTCAACAAACATCCTGAACTGCTTCATACCGCCCGCTTTAATGGTGACCTGGAACATCAGCGGATCATTATGCTTCATGGCATCAAAAAACTGATTACCAAAGATCTGGACCTTGCCGTCAGCACCTGGCTGACAATGCGCAACCGCTATCCTTTTTCCCCGAAGCAGCGATCCGCTGTCGACCAGCGGATCGCCATGAAAGCGGCCAAGAACTTTGTGGACAACGCCGAAGAAATTATTGCCAGCATTGATCCCGATTTTCATTATCAAAAGGTCACCGAGTGGCGAATCAGACTGGCGCTGGCTGACCAGGACTGGGAAAGAGTCCTGATACTGTTAGAGCATCTGCCAGCGGCTATCAGAAACAGCAGCCGCTGGCGCTATTGGAACGAAGTCGCCCTGCTCAAGTTTCAGGAGGCAAGCTATCAGCTGGTCGGGATGCCTCTGCCGAGCAAACCCACGCTGTTGCAAACACCGACACTGAGCGCACTGGGCCAGGAACGGAACTTTTACGCTTTTCTGGTGGCAGATCTTAAAGGACAACCCTTTCAACTGAACCACCAGCAAAAAGCCATTCACCAGCAGGATCTGCACAGACTCAAGCAATATTACCCGGGCTTTAAACGTATTCGTGAGTGGCTGCACCATAAGCGCTTTTATAACGCCCAGATGGAGCTGAACCGGATAACCCCGAGTCTGGATAAAACCCAGCAACAGTTAATTCCCTATCTCGCCCATCAATGGGAATGGCACCATCAGGCGATTATGGCGGCTGCCCGGGCAACGCTCTGGGACGACCTTAGCCTCCGCTTTCCGACACCGGACGCTGATATTTTCAGTGCGCAGGCAGAAAAACGTAAACTGGATTATCCGTGGGTTCTGGCCATTGCCCGCCAGGAAAGTGCGTTCCATCCCATGGCGCGCTCCAGCGCTGGTGCCATGGGGTTAATGCAGTTGATGCCGACAACCGCGAAACAGGCGGCTAAACAGGCCGGAATACCCTATAGAAAGAAGTCAGAACTGTTTAAACCAGAAATTAACATCGCCCTTGGAACTACTCACCTTGCCTGGTTGTCCAAACGGTTTGAAGACAGCCGAATTCTGGCAACAGCGGCTTACAATGCCGGGAGTACTCCGGTGAAACGCTGGCTGAAGCAGAGAGGGCATCTGCCACTGGACATCTGGATTGAGACCATTCCCTACGATGAAACTCGTAAGTACGTCCAGAATGTTATGGCTTATCGCGTGATTTACAGTCTGCTGGAAGACCAGCCTGCACGTATGCTCTCATCTCAGGAGATGGCCTCCCTCAGTCTTAACCTGCAGGAGTCCAGGATTATTGCCCAGAGAGAGCAAGGGCAACCATGACAGGGTGCTTCGGTTTTCCTCTCAGGAAAAGTCTTCAGGTTCTGATACACTGATTAGTTCTAATTTTTATTATTTGGAGAACAACGTTTATGGACAGGCGTCATAAAACCCATGCTGTTCAGGTTGGACACGTCACCATTGGCGGTGATGCTCCCATTGTGGTTCAGTCAATGACGGACACCGATACTGCGGATGTCCAGAAAACCATTGACCAGATTCGCCTGCTGGCGGATGCAGGCTCTGAAATTGTTCGCGTAACGGTGAATTCAGAGGAAGCAGCGGCCGCTATTCCGGCAATCTACGAAGGGCTGGCCAAACACAACTGCAATGTACCCATTGTCGGGGACTTCCATTACAACGGTCACCTCCTGCTGACCAAGTACGATGAAACCGCCAGGCTGCTGCACAAGTACAGAATTAACCCCGGTAATGTCGGCTTTGGCGATAAGAAGGATGACCGCTTTAATGCCATGATTGATGTTGCCATCAAATACGATAAACCAGTACGCATCGGCGTTAACTGGGGCAGCCTCGACAAAGAGCTTTCTACCCAGCTGATGGATGAAAATGCCCGATCCGCCAACCCGAAGTCTTCCCAGGAAATCCTCCATGAAGCATTGGTCCTGTCTTCCCTGACCAGTGCCGATGCTGCGGTTAAGCGTGGTCTCGGTGCCAACAAAATCGTTATCTCCTGTAAAGTCTCCCGGGTACAGGATCTGATCAGCGTCTACCAGATGCTGGCTGATCGCTGTGAGTACGCCCTGCACCTTGGGTTGACCGAAGCCGGGATGGGCAGCAAGGGCATTGTGGCATCCAGTGTCGCCATGGGCATTCTTCTGCAGCATGGTATTGGCAACACTATCCGCACTTCCCTGACGCCAGAGCCCGGAGCCTCCCGCGATAAAGAAGTCATTGTCTCCCAGCAGATCCTTCAGGCCCTGGACGTTCGCAGTTTTGCTCCGGAAGTGACTGCCTGTCCTGGCTGTGGTCGTACCACCAGTACGTTCTTCCGGGTTCTGACCGATGAAGTGGACGGTTTCCTGCGCAGTAAAATGGTGAACTGGCGCCACCAGTATGTCGGTGTGGAGAATATGAAAGTTGCCGTGATGGGCTGTGTGGTTAATGGTCCGGGGGAAAGCAAGCATGCCAACATTGGTATCAGTCTGCCCGGTACCGGTGAGGCACCTTCAGCCCCGGTATTTGTTGATGGCGAGAAATTCACCACATTGAAAGGTGAGAACATCGCTGAAGACTATAAGAAACTGATCGAAGAGTATGTTCAGAAAACCTATGCTCCCCGGGAGCAGGTGATCGCCAGCAACTGATGATAAAAGACTGATACATCAGCACCGCCACACTGTGGCGGTGCTACCCTCTCTTCATTTTTCCCTCAGCAAAATTGACATCCATCTAATTTGCCAGCTTTGCCCTGATGGGTCTTTCACTTCATAGGGAAGACCGTTATCAGGACAAACTTAAGGTTATTTAAGGCGTCAGGGTCAGGGTATATTTTGCATCACCCGGTAAGAACGGACTGGCCTTCCCTTCCACCCAGTCCATATAACCTGCGCTAAAGAAAGGAGAGAGCGGGTGACCACTCTGACCACCCGGCATGTGAAATATTGCTTCATCTTCACGCCCGGGAGACACCACCAGCCGCTCAGATACCCCTTGATCGGCACGCTGGGCCCTGGGCATCCAGACATCGCCAGAGAGAGGTACGGCGGGCATCTCCAGCAGTCTGCCAAAGACAGGAATGGCACCACTCAAAGGGTGGCGGATATCAGCGGTATTTCTCTGTCCCCAGGTGGCATTGCCCAGCTGATCTACGCCTCCCAGATCACTCACCACCTGATCCACGGTTTCGATCAGCAACTCATCCCAATTTTCGTACTGAGGACTCAGCCAATGTAGCGGACGTTCTTCCAGAAGACGCCATATCATCTCGCTTTCATGGTTTAACTTCTGCATAAAGCCATCTTCTACATCCTCTTTGGCTTCTGGAGAGAGGGACAGAAAGTAGCGCCCCAGTGATGACATGATCTTCAGTTTAAGCGCATCTTTATACTCACGGACCAAACGGTAACCAACGTCGTCAGTGGCAGCCTTGCCAGACCAGTTGTTCACATAACGATAAAACGTCTGTCGGGAAAGGTTCCCCGCCATCACGTCTTCAGTGAGTGTATCCAGCAACAGTCGCCGCCAGTTATCCATATAGAGAGCACGATGATCCAGGGCAATCTCCAGCAAAGCCTGTTCATCAGCACGCTCAAGTGCCATCAGCGCATCACGAATCTGTATCTGCCGAGGTCCGAGGGCATAACCTCCGTTGCCCATCTTGTCGTAGTCTGCTCCGCTTACGATACGGGCATTGGCAGTCCAGACTCGTTGATCCGCAGGGTTATATACGCGGGGATAATGCACATCCGGAAGCCAGCCACCCCAGTTATCATCAGCCTGCTGCCAGGGCAGTGGGTAAGTGGAATCGATAACGGAACGGTTTGGAATCTGTCCGGCAACGGTCCAGCCAATATTGCCTTCACGGTCACCCACCGTAAAGTTCTGGGGTGGAATTCCGCTGCGGTTGGCAATGGCCATTCCCTGTTCTGCATTGCGGGCAACTTCCAGGCTTACCAGATTAACATTGGTCGCCTGCGGACGGTGGGCAGTCCAGCGCAGGGCATATTGCGTATCGTCATAGGCCGAATCAACCACCGGCCCCCAGTGGGTGCCTGAATAGTCAACGACAACCGGCTCCTGGTCTTTGATATGGATGGTTTCAGTCCAGCGTTCAAGGGGTTTCGGGCCATCATTGGTCATGTACTGGCCATCATCAATATCCAGCTCCACCAGATCGACCCAGTCACCAGCGGTATTGGTAAAGCCCCAGGCGATATGGGTATTGCTGCCAACCACAATAAACGGTGTGCCCGGTAATGTGACTCCGGTAATACGAACCCTGTCCTCTGGCTGGTCCGGGTGTGGATAACTCAAAGAAGCCCGATACCAGATGGTGGGTACCCGATGGCTCAAGTGCATATCATCCTGAATGATGGCTCCACCATGGTCCGTTAACTCTCCGGATACCGCCCAGTTGTTACTGCCAATAAGACTGTCTTCCAGCGTCGTTCCACCCAGATTGGCATATAGCTCTGTCTCTTTGCTGCGCAGGTCAACCAGCTCTGCCCCCGGGGTTGGCACATCCGGCAACTCACCGGGCTGCATTGGTGAGTCCCAGCGGGTTTTCAGCGGCGAAAGAAAATCGATAACAGCAGGTACGGTTACACGACTGAGGAAGCCTTTCAGGTTATCCAGTTTTACTTCATCATCGTTGAGATCCATGTACATGCTGAAGATCGACAGAAAAGAGTCTTCGTTTTGCCAGAGCTCAGGCTCCACACCCAGCAACAGATATTCAAAAGGCTTCTGTCCAAGATCTTTCAGGCCATGATTGACACCATCGGTATAGGCATTCAAAAGAGCCTGATGCTCAGCACTCATGATCTCAACCGCCTGCTGAGCAACCTTGCGGAAACGATGTTTTCTCTGACGTTTATCGTGATCCAGCGCCAGGTCACCCACCAGTTCAGACAGTTCACCCGCAGAGTTGCGCCGATTCAAATCCATCTGAAAAAATCGTTCCTGGGCATGGAGATAACCGGTAGCAAAGGCAACATCCATACGATCACTGCCGGATATCAGGGGAACACCCTGGGCATCCCGCTCAATCGTAACCGCAGCATTCAGGAAGGGAGCCTCCACTTCACCCTCAAGCATGGGGAGACTTTGGCGAAGAAGAACAAACGCCGTAAGAATGATCAGCAGGGATATTGATACAAGGAGAAAAAAGCCTCTCCTTAACCAGATCAGCATTGATACTACTCCATTGTTGTTATTATGTGGTTGGAAAAAATAGCACAGTTTTATCAGGCTGCCCATGGATTCATAAAACCCATACCAAAGAGACTGGTCGCATACAAATGCTCCAGATACATCGTCAGCCCTGATCAAAACAGCATCATACGCTTGCAAAAATTATCACTTGGTCCAACGTTGTAAATCCCGATAGAATACCGCTCATTTTTAATGGTGCTAACGTACTAAATTGGTACTGCGCCTGAGTTCCCTCACCTCAACTAAAAAGGACTTGCTATGCAAACCAGCAATCGCGGCCTGAACATTCTGCTTTTATTATCGATATTTCATATCGTGACCATCACTGCCAGTAACTATCTGGTACAAATACCGTTTCAATTCTTTGGTATGCACACCACCTGGGGAGCATTCACCTTTCCGTTTATTTTCCTGGCCACAGACCTGACCGTAAGAATCTACGGGTCTGAGCAGGCCCGGAAGATCATATTTACCGCCATGTTCCCGGCCCTGCTGATCTCCTACCTGGTGTCAGTCATGTTCGTGGATGGAACCTTTCAGGGATTGGCAAGCCTGGCCAGCTTTAATGCCTTTGTCGCCAGAATTGCCGTTGCCAGCTTTGCGGCATACCTGGTTGGCCAGATTCTGGATATCACCGTTTTCAACCGTTTGCGCCAAAATGCCATGTGGTGGGTAGCTCCGGCCTGTTCAACCATTGCTGGCAACCTGATTGATACCCTCAGCTTCTTCAGTCTGGCCTTTGCCGGTTCATCAGACCCTTTCATGGCGGCACACTGGATGGAAATTGCCCTGGTGGATTACGGCTACAAGCTGGCCATCAGCATGCTGTTCTTCCTGCCTATGTATGGCGTGTTGCTGAACTTCCTGGTGAACAGGTTGAATGTACCCATGCAAGTGAACTCTCAACAGGCTGCATAAAAGCCTGCGTATAAAGCAAAGCCCCGTTTAACGGGGCTTTACATAAATCCTGAGAAAGATAAGCTGATTGGGAGATCGGGGGATATAATAAAGCAATGAGTATTTCCGTAATAGCCAATCGCCTTACCCAAGGCGCTGACCTGAAAATAGCCGTGCAGGAACTGGTTAACAAGCACCGGATTTCTGCAGGTTCACTGGTATCCTGTGTTGGCAGTCTGTCCAGAATAAACCTTCGTTTTGCTGGCGCAGAAACGACGTTAGTTACTGAGGGCCCTTTTGAAATCGTCTCTGTCATGGGAACGTTGACACCGGACCATCAGCATATCCACATGGCTGTGGCTGATGCCAAAGGGCATGTTTTTGGAGGGCACCTGCTAGAAGGAAATATCGTTGATAGTACTGCTGAGGTGATTATTCACAGTTATACACAGCTGAGCTTCTCAAGAGCTTTTGATCCATCCACAGGCTACACGGAACTTGTTATTGATAAGCACTAGTTTTTAATTAGACGTATCATCTGAAGGCTGTCAAACATTTTCTTTTTATCGTTTTCCGATAGATGCCTGGTATTCACTGTTCTGACAAAGTCTTTCTGCTGTTTATTGTCAAAAGCCCCTCCATCTTTCAGGTATTCGCTGATTCTCACCACAATTTCATCACCAAGCGCCAAAATCTTTGGCCTGACCTCAGAAGCTAAATCCCGATATTCACTACGTTCAGGATGTGTAGATAACCAGTCAGCCATATAGCGATATTGAATCGCCTTGGCAGCATCCATCTGTGCCTGGAAGAAATCAGCAATAGAGTCCGGTTGCAAACCTGCCTGCTGCGCATTGACCAATGCCTTCTCAAGCACCTGCTGTTCTCTGGTCAGATCTTCGACCACACGATGGTTCCTGGCTTTGAATAAGGCGACATCCTGCATATAGCTCAACCGCTGGTTGATTAACTGAAAGATTCCATTCGACATTGTATCTGCAACCGCCAAGGTGGAGAGCGTCAAACAGAGCAACCCGGTTACGAAAAGCTTCATACTTCCCCAATAATCCTCAGAGCTTTGAACCAGTTTCATTCCATTGATTCAGCCAGTGACACCCAGCTCATATTTTACCCAATACCTATAAATATCTGCCAGGACCACAAGTGCTTGAGACAAAGCCTGACCTGATGAATTGGAAACGTTGTTAGTGTGGGATGTTCAGAAGTCACAGGATTAACTTCAAAAGTAACCGTACCTGTTCAAAACACAGGTGTTGTAGATATGGGCGCAATCGTCTGGTTTGGCTTTTCTTATCATCAATGCGCTGCCTGTCCATAAGAAAATTATGTGTATGCTGCGTATTTTCAATAACTATGCAATTCACTCCAAACCGAAATGATTATGTTAGCACCACTGACCGATCTGTTATCACCATTGCAGGGAACAAAAGGTACTGTCCTCGCATCAAACTCTCTGAAGAACCTACTGAGGATCACACCCATGCCAATAAAAACGCACCTGCAAGTATTCATTGCAACACTACTCTGCATTAGTTTTTTCAGCTTTGCTGAGACGGTTCAACCATGGAAAACGGGCAAAACAAGACGAATTGGTAGTGGCAGGATGCCAGTCATCCAGGTATACGAAGATGACGTCAATGGTTTTATTGCCTGTTATTCACATGACGATATTCCACCTGACCTTGTAACAGGAGATAAACACCTCCAAGGTTTTGTGGCTATGAAGGGAATATACAAAGGACGCATTTTTCATCCCGAGGGGTATTTAGATACAGATATCACCCCTTTTCATACAACGCCCAGCACCATGTGCCAGAACTACATTCCATCCTGCCGGGATGAGGGCAAAGAATGCTGGGCAGATGGTAATACTGGTGGATACTTCAGTCGCCTTATTAGAGCACTTGAAGCCGTCGATCGAATGCTGGACAGGCTGGAACCATACCGGTGGCAACTTCGGCAGCCTTGTTCAGGCACGTGAAGCTGTTGATCCAACCGTAACAATCTTTCTCCACAAAGCAAAAACCCCGATAGATTGCTCTATCGGGGTTTGCAGCCTTGAGCCTACTCAAGGCAAATAATGGTGCCTGGCGATGACCTACTCTCACATGGGGAGACCCCACACTACCATCGGCGATCGGTCATTTCACTGCTGAGTTCGGGATGGGAT
>NZ_JBLYZG010000045.1:0-45170 GCF_049310245.1 Endozoicomonas sp. ALB115
AAGGGCGTGAACTCCGGCCTCATGTATTGTGCCAATCACCCTTCGATACTTCGACAAGCTCAGCACTCAGGATGAACGGAGATCGAGTCCAAAATGTGGAAATTATTTCGGGGCAATTCCTTACTACAGATCATGGCTTGAGGTGGTTCATAATAATGGCGAGTGTCTCTTCAACCTTGTCAAACCGGTTATCAATGTTATTGAGTCGGTTATCAATGTTATCGAGTCGGCTTTCAATCTTGTCGAGCCTGCTTTCAACTCTATCGAGTCGGTTTTCAACCGTATCCAGACGATTTTCAATCCTGTTGAAGCGTTCACGGTTTTCCAGCTGGTGGGCATCCACCTTTTTGTTGAGTGTTTCGATCGCTATTTCTTGCCGCACACTGTGCAGGAACAGTTTTTTAATATCATTCTGTGAGTTTTTAACGCTGATCTCTATTTGATGAATAGCATTCCAGAGCGCATCACTGTCTTTATCGTGGTTCATAAGGACAACTTCTGATTATTTTTGATGCGTTGAGAATAGCAGAGAATTACCTCGTTCCCGGGTTTCTTTGAAGGAACGAGGGTGTGGGTATTAGTGGTGTTCTTTACTAACTCAACAGCATCAGGCAGGTTTTGGCACCCAGGCTTTACACCATCCTTCCGGTTCTACGGAGTTTGCCGGAAAAAGCCTGCAACCCTGGTTATCCGGGGTATAGAGCGCGCAATTCTCACACTTTCGTCCTTCCTGGTAGCCATCTATGGATTTAGCGTCTGCCTGTGTCTTCTTATAGGAAAGCCCTATTGCGGTAGGGTTGGACTCATCAAGTGCGGGGAGCGCATCAGCCCGGGCCTGGCGGCTGGGAATATTAAGAAGGGGAATAAGCGCGGAGGCTGCGGCCAGTTGTAAAAACCGACGCCGGGTGGGGCCACGCTTTTCAGAATCGAATGGTTTTTCAGACATGGGAGTACCTCATCGTACTTTTATGTTTTTTAAACCTGATAGTATCAAGGTTTAAAACTTTTCTGTTTATACGAGTAGGTATATCTCACGGATCATGGGGGAAATCAATCAGAAACGAAGTCGTGCAGGTTTTGTCGGGTAATCAGGCGGCTCACCTCCATATTATCGACAATGCCAACAATCGCTGCGTCAACCGGGCCTTCGCAAGGGTTTATAGCTTTTCGGGCAGCACCACCTCTGGCGACCAGGACGAGGTCACCTATGCCGACACCAACGGTATCAACGGCCACCAGTGACTGGCCGATTTCCTGCTCGCAGGGATTGATCAGCTCAACGATCATTAATTTGAAGCCACTGAGACCATCCTGCTTGGTGCTATCTAATGAAGAAGCCCATAAGCGCCGACCTTTTATAGATTTTCTCTCAAAGATTTTCTATATTCCAAGGGGTTTTCAAAGAATGGATGCATCTGTAAATGGAACGCCAAGTTTTATTGCTTCTTCAGTAAAAGATAAATTCAAAACTGGAAGTGGTTCAGATACGCTTGAAATATTAATCACTTACTCAAGCATAATCTTAAATCAGAGCACTTCTGCTGAACGCTATTTTATACAGGATGAATGTCTCCCGATCACTGCATTACAGCAGTCCGGTGTTAACCCGTTCATTGTCAAACAGATATTTCAATAATCTTGGGCTGCCATAACTGGCAGCAAGATGAAAACAAAGTAATTTGAACCACGATGCTACGTGATCTATATGGCTCATAGTGTGAAAGGAGCAGAGTCATAAAGCTCTGCTCTATCCCGGTTATAAGGCAGCATCAAATCATACGCATTGGCTTTAACGATGGTGGTTTTTCAAAGGGTGAGGATCTACCTTCTAACTCTAATATGTATTCATTTAATTCACTAAAGCTTGTTTTTAACTCAAACATCTTTAAAATCATTTCCGTTTCACGTCTTGTTAGAACACTCTGCCAATTATTTTTGCTTAATAATGGAGTGGAGGTATTGGCTTCACGACAAAAAGGTTGACATACTGCTCTCTGATTTGCAGATTGGATTGCTTTGCACTTATGAGAAAATTTTGATGCTATTTTATAAAGTATGTAAGAAAGTGACCTTATTCTTTCTGGATCACTATCTATTTTTATTTTATTATTAAAATCTGATATTTTGAAATGACAATCTTTAGAAAAATACAGTGTATTAGAATCATCTAGATCCACATAATCTATAAGGTCTTTCTCTCTTATATATAAATATCCTGCGATAATGTTTTTGAAAATGTGAGCAATTTGATCAGGTTTCAGGGTGATAGAGTCTATACCAAATAAACCTATCATGTCAGCCAAGTCACAGTCAGCCAACTCTAATGCGATATTATATGGATAATATGAGGTTGCTGTGTCCTGAAAACCTAAAAGACGTACTATGTTTGTATGGGGGTTAAGTTGTTTCAAACATTCAACTTCATAGCATCCTATATCTTTTTTCGTTCTTTTTATTGCAATATATTCATCGGCATCCTGTTTTTTAGCAACAAAGCACTTGCCATTTGCTCCTGAGCCGATTAAATGCATCACCTTGTAATTTGAAAATTTAAATTCGAGTGCTTGACTTTCCTGGGAAGTATTAACTTCTCTACTGCTTCCAATGGGTGATTTTGCTATCGCTAGTGAGCTCTGGGCTTGCATATATTTACCTGTATTACAGCAAATGGAAAAATGACTTTTCTAGTCAAGAGATGGATAAATTTCTACCTGCCAATTTACGAAAGTACTCCGAGTGAAATTCTTATAACAACAACTTCTTCGTGTGGACTGCGCCGAACAAGCGGGGGTAGGTACTTAATGTGCAACAGTAAGCACCTATATAATGTAAAATCAGAAGACGCCGTTATTGTTCTTAATATCGCCACCGTTAATTAGAGAGTAAAGTCGCATAAAGCCGTCCAGTGCTTGAATTGAGTCCCAGTGCTCAACGATCCTGCCATTTTCAAGCCGCCAAGTATCAACAATATTCATTCCTTTTTTATCATTACCCCTGTCTTCTTTCTTCAAAGTAGCATGTGAGTGAAAAATTACGTAATTACCATCAACATAAATATGCTTCACGTCATAGGTGTAATCGGGATAATCCTCAACAAACTCTTTTAAAAAGCCAACCAGGCCAGTGACTTTATCAGGTAAATTACGATTGTGTTGAACATACGAGCTATCGTTATACTTCTCGAGAATGTAATCAAAATTATGGTTATTCATCAGATTTTGTACGAAGTCCGTAATTAAAGTAGCATTAGCCAACTCTTGCTCTGTCCAATCATTTTTTTGTAAAGATTGCAGGTTTATAATCAACTCGTCTGCATTACCCGCAGGTGCAGTAAGACTTACCAACAGTAGCAGAGTTGATGCAATGGTCTTCCACATATAGTGCTCCTTCCAATGTCGTTGGTTGTTCAGCATGTTATTTGAATATCATGGTATATATTAGTAACCTGCTCTACAAGAAGGTACCAAAATGTCATCTAGGCACATTTTGGTAACCCTCTGACCTATCTTGGCAAAAGGGCTGTGGTATGACTGTAAAATGCGAAAACAGAGATAAAGACAAAAAGCGGGTATTTTATAACACCGAAGACTGTCCTATTCGTAATGTTGTGGCTCAGATAGGCGACAAATGGTCAGTACTCATTTTATTTGCACTGGTCGAGGGTCCTGACAGGTTTAACTCTATTAAATACAGAGTAGTAGGCATCTCACAGCGTATGCTTACTCAAACACTCCGAGACCTTGAGCGAGAAGGTTATGTTACCAGAACTGTATACCCTGAAGTGCCAGTAAGAGTAGAGTACGAGCTTACCAGAATGGGCAAAGATTTAGTAAAACCCCTGTATCAGTTGGTTTCCTGGGCGGAAAAGCATCATGATAAAATAAAGCGTTCGCGCAAAGTCTATGATGCTAAAGTTAATGTCTCAAGCTATTAATGTTCAAAATGCAATAAAAGATGGGACTTATTAATGAACGTCCAAATACACGGACTTGCTGCATTCTCGTACACACGGAACAAGGAGCGTGATGACCAGGGTTCAATGGTAATAGCCTTTGCAAGAGCTGTGATGGCGATATCGATTGGAATAAAAATACAGGGAACCTGGTTGAAGAAAACAGGTCAAACAAACACGTTGACATTGAACTCAGGTATTTCAATATGAACACATTATCAGGAACACTGAATCGTGATACACCAATGCCTGAATTTGAACGTGTCTATCCGTATCCACCGGCTCTGATTCTGGATCCTTCCAAGCAAAAAAAGTTTGCCTGTTTATATTCAGAGCCAAGGCCACATATTCTTTCCGATCCTTATCAGCTGCCATGCGGACACATTATTTGTAAGCCATGCATAGAAAAAAATATTAAAGACAGAGAGATAACCTGCCCCCTGGCTGAATGTAACAGCCGCATAAATATAAAAGATATTTTTGTCGATGCAGCTTATGCGAGGGAGATCAATGGTCTTATTGTCGAGTGCCTGGAACCACAATGCAGCTGGAAAGGGGAGTTTCAAAATTATCAGAAAGTTCATGTCTATAACTGTAATGGACCAACATCAAAAAAGTATCTGACAGAAGAAATAAAATACTTAAAAGAGCGATATAAACACAACATAAAAATACAGCCTGAAAGTAACACTGATTCAGACGCCTTAAAGGAAGAACTGGAGAATACGATTCAGGAAAATAAGAGGCTGACAGAGCAAGTCCAGTCACAAAGCCAGAAAATCAAATTACTTGATGTGGAATTGGAAACAGCTAAATCTGAGAATTGCTCATTGTCAACCGTCATAAGCACAATTGTTAATGACCAACAATTGTCCGTACGTTCCGGATATGACAGCCATACCTCCAACATCGAAACGAAAGCCGGACCGCCGAAGGTCAAAATGGATAATGTATCAAAGGTGGTTCCACCGGCAACTGTCGCTCAACCATCTGCATCAGCAGGAGTTGGGGATGTTGTCTATTCATGGCAATTTGATCATGCTGAAAACTTAAATAAAACGGGTGGGGTAATACAGAAGAGTGAGCCATTCCAAATCAACAACCATACCTTTCAGTTGTTATTAGTGAAACAAAGTCATGAATACCTGTCTTTGTATGTTCGTGTGATCAACGGAGGCAATGATGGCAAAGCCGAATGGCCCTGCAGTGAATCCATGAAATTTATTATGAAAGATCACAGCAAACATAAGAAAGACATTATAAGGACGATTCATCTATCAAGAGCTCCGGGTGAGTGCCGAAGATCCCCGGGGAAGACCCCACATCCTCTCGTAGGCTTTAAAGAATTTTGCAGTCTGTCCAGTTTACAACCCCCGAAGTGGGATTATCAATCCTGCTTTTTGGATTCCAATAGCGAAACAACGATAGATGTGCTGTCAGCCGCTCAGATTAAACCCAATTTTTTAAATTCACCATACGACGTGATCGAAGGTAGCGGCCTGATCAGCTGGCCCATCCGAAATTGCAAACAAATAGTTAACGGTACCCGACACAGTGATCATGTATTACATAGCCCGGTTTTTTATACGTCAGATGAAGGATACTGCTTCAAACTCATTCTGGATTTCGAAGGTACCTACCAATCAAATCATACCAGGGCGACAGTTTGTGCACAGGTTATGCCAGGCAAGCATGACGAAAAACTGACCTGGCCGGTATCCGGAGGAATAAAGGTTTCACTACTGGATAGAAGACATACCATCGAAGACCATCAAAAAAAGGACATATCAACTGTTATACCAGTGAACTCGAAAAATAGAGTGGTACAAGTTCAATCTTGTTATGACGAACATCAAGCACGAACGGTAACTGTAGATTTCTTTACTTTAATGATGCTTAAATCGGATCAAAAGGATCTTGGCAAACCTATTTATAAATTTAATGATGAGATTGTCATAAGGGCCGAGTATATTCCGTTTGGACTTGAGTAGTCGAATGCTCAAATGCCCGAGGGTCTTTGAAAGCTGTATTTCCATACTTGCAAAGATTGAACCATTCAATGATTCAACGGTCAATATTATCAACTCAGTTTCTCGTTGACTGCCGGAGGCTGGTAAAACACGGAAATCTACAGTGTATTATTATCCAGCAGTCAGGTTCAGAAAAATGACTACTCCGCTTTGTTGGTTATTTTATAGAGAAACTGTAAACCTCCAGAAACCCAATCAAAGAGTCCATTGATATGCAACCTCAAAATAATAACGTTTACAGTTTTGATATTATCTATCCAGGTGTTGGCAAGCCCGAATTAGTTGGCGCTGCTGCTGGTGGTGTTATTGGTTGCTGTGCAGGGTATGCGGTTGAAGGGTGTATGATAGGTGCATTCCTGGCCAAATTATATGGAGATTCTCTGAGCGAACCTTATCGGATAAATACAGGAGGAATAGGATACAGCAACAGAACCATAACTCTGCACATGCCAACCATACAACGTATAAACAGAGACTAATTGAAGATAAAAATTGGGTGTTGTCAGGGCCTGTTGCTGCTTCGCTGCGTGCTCAGCTTTAACGATATTAAATATTTGCGGCAAGTATTAGAAAAACATCTATTTTACTGCCATAACCCATGGATTGGTTAGCCTTTGGCGACTGACCAGAAAGGCGCTCAATAATCAACAGTCCTGTTCTGGTAACTGCACATCATGCCATGGGTATATTTGCATGGAGGGATGATCTGTCTATCCAAAAGGTTATCAAATGAAAATTGATTCTTCCTTACCAAACGCATTCAACCCTCAAACCATGGCCGCACAAACCTCTAAGAAGGCAGGTCTCAGTGTTTGCCAGGGGTATATCCGGTGTGGGAATGATTTGGCGCAGAAGCATGAACACAAACCGATCGTTGACTATCAGGTAAGGCAACTTGCCGGTGTTGCCCTGAAGGCAGGCACAATTTTGATGCGCCGTGCGGCAGGTTTTGCTTTCAGCGAGGTGATGAATTCACCCTATGTTGGTGCTGTGGCACCGGGGCTAAAACAATCAATGCTGTTTTTTGCGGCTTTGTATAATCAGCAGCAGATGGCTCAAGCGGAATCCAGATCCAGTCAATTTCACTCAACCTTACCTGCAACAACTACCCCTGTAACTACTGCTATCGATACGGAATTGACACCCTCAACCTTTACAACTCCTGGCCAAACCAAAACGCCAGAAGCAATAACAGCTTCCGTTCAAACCCCGACATCCAGCCAAACAACAACGTCTGCACAAACAACGACGTCTGCACAAACAACAACGCCAGAAGCAATGACAGCTTCTGCCTCTCCCCCGACGCCCGACCCAACCACAGAGCCTCAGGCGGCATGCGCAGATGATCAATTCACCTGTGACAATGGCGAGTGCATCGGTAAGGAGCATCAATGTGATGGAAGTAAGGGAGTGCGTTATATGGATTGTGAGGATGGCTCCGATGAAGACTACTGCACACCGGATGTATGTAACCAATTAAAGCGGTTTATTTGTGCTGACGGCACCAAATGTATTTCGTTAAGGTTTCAATGTAGTGGACTTTCTGGTGCGAACACGCAATGTGATGATGGCTCCCATCTAGATAACTGCACAGAGGATGTATGCAGCAAGTTAGGGCGGTTTATTTGCAATAACGGTGAATGTCTTCCTTCCTATGTTATATGCGATGGAGATTACGATTGTGCTGATCACTCGGATGAGCGGGGGTGCAGTACTTTTACAACACCAGCACAAACCACAACGCCCGAACAACTCGCAACGTCGGAACAATTCACAACGTCGGAACAATTCACAACGCCCGAACAACTCACAACGTCGGAACAATTCACAACGCCGGAACAACTCACAACGCCGGAACAACTCACAACGTCGGAACAATTCACAACGCCGGAACAACTCACAACGCCGGAACAACTCACAACGTCGGAACAATTCACAACACCGGAACAACTCACAACGTCGGAACAATTCACAACCCCCACACAAACCATTCTTGAAACCAGTTCTAACTATACAGAATTTGAACACCCGACAGACACCTCCAGCGAACTCTCAGCCTATGCCTTGTTCGCTATACCCGCTGTCTTGGCAGTGGGAGTCGGCTCGTATGCCCTTTGTGCCTATGCAAGCTATAAGGCCATTAAGCGGGCTGTTCCGACATTACCAGCAGGGCAAGCGTTATCACGATCACTCTGGCATCCCTTGTCTTTCCGGCAGTCCCAACAGCAATTGGCGGCTGTAGCAGCCCCATCAATTGGCTCTGATAAAACAAAGGAAGTACTTGAAATGCAGCAGAAACTTGTTTAGCAGGAAAAATCAGAATGAGTCAGTAAACAGGAAAGACTTGATTATTCCCGTTTTTATACCAGACTCGGCTTCTGGTCATATTCGGGAGACAGCCAGTATTTTTTTAACGGACTTTTATGAGTGAACATTTTTAAATGAAATGTATAAAAAACGCACTTTAAAATATTTACTATGACTTCCGTCACTCCTGAACATCTCAAGTTATTCACGCCCACTGCTTCATCCGTTCTGGTCTGTCACCACCTGTCCATGCAGCCTTGCACTGCCGAGGTATTCAATGGTCGTCAGTTGGTCGTGTGCGAGAACCCCAATACACGACTCATCCGTTCCTCTGATTGTCGATGCGATACGCTGTTTCGTGATGATGCTGACATTCAGGAATTAGATACGTTGTTACAGAACCGGAGTGTTGATATTCATGCGAAAAAAGCCCGGTATATAACCCGGACTTCAGCGTTTGGGCCCCGAGAGATGGTGTATTGGCGTTCTCCGCTGAAAGAACTTAACCCAAATATACTGGAGCAACTGCAATGGTATCTGAGTAAAGAGGGGGTTGATATCAATCAGCCCATCAACCAGGCGCAGCAAACCCTGTTGCATCAGTTCTGTAAAGCGAGCTGTCTCTATCACAGGGAGCCGGAAACGCTGCACCCTGTGCATCCTGATACGGTGGTGAAATTGCTTTTGAGCCGTGGGGCCTCACTGCTTCCTGATCGCGCTGGTAACACACCATTACACCTCGCCTGCAATGTTGGAGCTACCCCGGAGCTTTTGGAAATATTGCTGGAAAAGGTCAATGGCAGCCCGGAAATCCTTGATGCAGTTAACAACGACAGGAAAACAGCCCTGTCCGAGGCGCTCAGTTCATCAGCATGGGTTGGTATAGCGGTGCTTCTGTTGCGCTCGGGAGCCAGTATCGGTGACGCCGACAACAGGTATCATTACAGTCCGCTTCATGCAATGATCGAAAATCAACAGCTTACCAGTGAAAAACTGTACTTCCTTACCCGCTATGGGTTAGATATCAATAACTGCTTCAGTGAAGGCATACTCCCTTTCAATGAGTTTGTCAGGGATATGTATTACTGTAACTTCTACTTTGATTCCGATGTACTTCTTTACCTGTTAAAGGAAGGGCTGACCCTGAACCGCCTCGATCGTTATGGTCAGTCCCTGCTTTCCATGTGTTTCGATGTTTTTGCCGGAAATATCGATTATTATCGAAAGCTTGAATTGTGTGCTTTTGTCTTGAAAGCTGCCTATAAATACCATTTTCCAGGAAATATTGATGCTCTGAAAGGCGCGGTTTCGGATGCATTAATGGAAAAACACGCAAAGGATATCTGTAAACTGTTAACAAGTTTTTCGGATGTTTTTTATCTCATTGATAACACCGTCGAAATCATTGCCAGCAACTTGAGTAAGCAAAATAAAAAGAAATTGGAAGGGTGGTTGAAACAAGTCAGAGATATTTATCCTCCGGATAGGAGCCTTCGTCCTTTTGTCTACCAGCCCTGTGAACATTTTGCGCACTCTTGTAAAAATTCTTTCATGCGTCATATGGACGCTGTTTACAATGCGGCAAGCACCGATTTTGCCGGGGTTGGGTTACTGGAATCAGATCTGGATTATTTTGAATCATTAGCACTAGAGCTAGAGATTAATGAGAAATCTGATTGTGATGATACTGAAGACCATCAGGACAATCATTCAGTACGATATTCAGATATTCATTTATATGACTGGCTTTTTGACTGTCGGTTTGCAGCATTACGTCAACTGCTTTTGTCACATAAAGAAATTCATAAGACTATCAGTCAGTATAAAAACAAGCTCGTGGGTGAATTATCCATTGACAATAAAGAGAAACTTGATCAATTGCTCAGGGAGACTACCTTGGTTGGTGAGTGTTAAGACCCATTAAAATTCTCTACTGTTTTGTCCTCAGTCAGTGCAGGGTTTGAGAGTTGTCTGAAATGGTCATGTACTTGAATGAATGTTTTCAGGGTGATTTGCAGAAGTCTCTCCATAACGGTTGGAGAGCAACGAATATCGTAAAAAATTTCCAGAGGTATTCAATGTACACACAGGCTTTAAACATTCTCAAACATACAAGACAACTCACCAACAGCCAATTTTCAGCAATGGCTGCCAACTCACTTCGAAATGAAGCCGGTAACAAATTGTTTTCGGGGCGGGTTGTTTTTGGGCAAGCCATACAAAGCCTGCATATGTCGGCCCGCTCTGAACGGCGTGATTTTTCTGATGATCAATACAGGCCAGGGAATGAGTGCGACCATGTTGAGATAAATATCCGGGATGATTCGCCATTTCCAGACAACGGTGATCATTACTGTGAATTTATCAACGACAAGAAGTCGGGAGCTAATAGTTACAGCCGCTTTGGAGGACCAGTTATGCGTTCAGTCACCCCTGATGATCTCAAGGCATTCAAGCCCATTGCATTACCCGTCGTGGTCTGTCACCACCTGACACTGGAGCCTAAGACGACAGAGATATTTAATGGACGTCAGGTGATTGTGTGCGAAACCCCGGGTACATGGTTAATCCGTAGCCCTGATTGCCAATGCAATACTCTCTTTCGAGGCAATGCTGACATTCAGGAACTGGATACGCTGTTAGAGAGCAGGGGTATTGATATTCGTGCGAAAAAAGTTCAGCACATAACCCAAGCTTCGGCGTATGGGCCCGATGATACCGTGTATTGGAATTCTCCACCGCGAGAAGCCGATCCCAAAATACTGGAGCACCTGCAATGGTATTTGAGTAAAGAAGGTGTTGATATCAATCAGCCCATCAATCAGGCGGGGCAAACCTTACTGCACCAGTTTTGTCGAGCGAGCTGTCTTCATTCACGCAGTGGTGGACAAAAGTACACAACGAATCCTGATACCGTGGTGGAATTGCTGTTGAGCCGTGGTGCCGAACTGGTTGCTGATCGCTTTGGTAACACGCCATTACACGTTGCCTGTCAAACTGGTGGTGCCTCCCTGGCGCTTATGGACAGGTTACTGGAAAAGGCCGGTGGCCGTCAGGAAATCCTAGACGCCGTGAACAGCAGTGGGAAGACAGCACTGTCAGAAACGTTGAGCTTAACGTCATGGGTCGGTCTTGCTGTGCTTCTGTTGCGGGCTGGAGCCAGTATCGACAACGCTGACAATCGTTACGAAAACAGTCCGCTTCATGCAATGATGGCGAGTCGGTTTCTCGACAGTGAAAAAATCAATTTGCTGACCCACCATGGGTTAGATATCAATCAACACACCAGCGAAGGAAAACTCCCTTTCAATGAACTGGTGCGGAACATTAAAACCTATTACTTCTATCGTGTTTCTGACACGCTTCTCTATTTGATAAAATCCGGGTTGCATCTGAACCGCCTTGATCATAATGGCCAGTCCCTGCTTGCCACATGTTTCAGTGTTTTTGAAGATCATGGTGAATATTTTCGCAAGCTGGAATTGTGTTCTTATGTCCTGAAAGCCGCGTATAAATACAATTTTCCGGGAAATATCGACACTCTGAAAGGCGCTATTTCAGATACGTTAATAGAAACCCGGGCAGGTGATATTGGAAAACTGTTAACCAGTGATGCGGATGTTTTTTATCTGATTGATAACACCTCTGACGTCATTGCCGACAATTTGAGTGCGCAAAATAAAATGACACTGGCAGCGTTGCTGGCAAAAGCCAGAGATATGCACAGTCCGGATATAAGTCTTTACCCTTTCGTCTACCTGCCCCGTGAACCTTTTGCCCACTCATGCAAAGATTCCTTCATAAGCCAGATGGAAGCTACCTATAACGCACCGAGAAGTGATTTTGCCAGGGTTGGGTTAGATCCAGAGTCGGATGATTCTGCCGTACGGGACAGTCATGATTGGGGCGAATCCAATTGCCATGAGACAGAGGACTCTGAAAACAACAACTCTATTCACCATTCAGACATTAGATTATATGACTGGCTGTTTGAGCATCGGTTTGAAGCATTACACCAACTGCTTTCGTGCGATAAAGGGCTTCATAAAGCTATCTGTAAACATAAACTCAGTCTTGCAGGTGAATTATCGGCTGATAATCAGGAAAAGCTCGATCAATTGCTGCTGTAAACGGATTCGATGGGTAAATATTAACTAAAATTTAATATTTTCAGGTTATTGTATTGTTATTAATGCATGATGAAGACCTGCTTATTTTCTGCTTGGTCAAAAGCTGGTCAACCCTGAACCGGGTCTCAGCAGTGACTGGTCGATCATTCGTGCATTATTAGTGGGTATTTATTGATGTAGATCAATTCTTTTGCTTCGGTAAATACGTAGCATGAGCTTAATCATTGAGTGTTTGCCGAAGTCGGTAACGATTGTTTCGGAGCCTGGTAATAAGAACACCAAATACTCACTCTCTGTCTAAGAATAAATACCACCCCAATAATAATAAAAAACGCAAACAGCTGATGGTTCAGCACTTGCAGCCTTGTCTCTGGCAAGGTTTTTTATTATGTGATACGGGTACTTGCAGTGCCCGTATTCAGGCGATGATACGCCAACGCAGGAACAGCTGCCTCAAATCAAATTAACCCGTTTTATCGACTAGTAGTTGATTACTTTTGTCAGTCATTTTGATTGGTTCCGGTTTTCGAGTGTACTTATGCACAACGTCTGAAATACCGGGTTGTTTGGTTTCAGGGCCTATATAAAAGAAGGAGCGGTTACCAGTGGCAAATGTCTTACACGGAGTATGGGAATTCCCTGACTGTAAATGATAAGTAAAAGCCTCAAAATGGAAGCCGTCAGTTGAGACAGGAGGTCAAAGCAGCCAGGAAGGTGGATGGCTGACAAATCAGGGATGTGACATGGCAGGGAGCCAGTGGACAGGATGTCCGGATTTTCAGGATGAAGGCTGGGCAGGGACTTTAGTCGGGCAGGATGCCTAACGACAAGAGTCCATAGGTAAAAAAACAGATCCGGGATGGGTCTGTTTTTGTTTGTGCCTGGTATTCTTCGACTCCGCTTCAGGGTGAGTGGAGATCAAGTTCTGAACCGGGAAATTAATTCAATACTGTTCCAGACGCATAGCCAATTCTTGCCATTGCTCCGGGGTAAGACGGGTAAGCTCATTTCTGGCCCTGGCGACAAAATCCCCGTAGGGCTTATCTCGGATTGAGGCAAGTTCCTCTGCGGCTGGTTCACCCACTTTTTTGTCATTCACCGGAGCCATGATTAACAATCCACTCATTTCAAGACAGCCATAACTCTGCTTTTCAGGCACATATTGAGGATTAACATTGGCATTTTGATTTCTGGGAAAAATGAAAGAGTGCAAAGAGTTATTATCGTCTACCCAATAGACCACGTTGTAGCCGCCAGTACCGCAGACATCGCTTTTGCTTAAGTATTTCAGAGTATTATTAAAGACTTGCGCAAATTCAGCAGGATTCTCACCCGCGATATGAATTCCTGAAAAATGTGCCGTGTTATGGGCTTGATCACCGGTCATCCAACGGATCGTGGTTTTCCCATGCTGTATTACCGGCAGGTCAGCCTCCAAAGAGAGTTGTCCGTTATACAACGCTTTTCGCAGGGGCAAATTCTCTTTCATTGCATGGATATGAAGATGCGGCTGTGAGTTTCCCCTGTAGCCACTATGGGCAAACGTATAGGCCGGTCCCATGGCTGTTGCCAAATCAAAGAGCTCTGAACTTTTAACAAATATGTTACTTTGATCAAGATGTTCTGTGGGTTTTATCAACCAGCATTCGGAACTGTAAGGCCGGAAATTGGAAATGATGGTCATGCCCTCGGTGTGGATTTTCAGTAGCCTGGAATCGTTATTGCATAATGCACAGGGCTTTCGCGGGTGACTCTGCCCTTTGTTATTTTCAAATGATCCCTGAATGGATTCATCGAATGTATAAAGCCTGTTAGGAAAGGATCTGAATTTCAGATAAGGGTTATCTTGTACCAGGCCACCCTCACACAGCAACTGATTACACAGAGCGTGCTGTGCCTGACGAGCCATTATCTGCAATACAGGGTTGATCTTACACGGGTCGTCAGGCGTTATGATCTTGACTGAATCGACTGCCTGAACATGTTTGTCGATAAATGTAAGGATTTCCTGATAAGTAGTATCTTTCAGATCGTGGTAGTTATCAGTATTTGGTATAAAAAAGTGTTGAGCAATGTTCATGCCCACCTCCTTGTTGGCTGCCTAATACCAAACCATACCGAGTAAATGAAAGGTTAAAAATAACAAAGTGGTTGGCAATACTAACGGCCTTAAATGCTTTGATGGTTCGCAAGGTCCTGCTTGACGGCACGAGAATTTCTTTAACTTTTGAGGGTATGAATGCGCTGCAGCATGCCATCGGGCAGATTTTCACTATCAATACAGCAGACCTGCTAAAATACCTTACGATGGAGCACCAAACATCAATGAAGGGCGAGCGTATTAAACAAGATGCAGTTTTGTTGTACTGATAATTGCCACAAAATAGAGGGGTATCTTTTTTTCTTTCTAGAATGAGAGCTTTTAAGTGGTTTTCTGACATAAATTCCTTAATATCTACCCTAAGAAGTGGTTAGGAATTGTCTTTTAACAAGTTCCCGATTTCCGTTCACCCTGAGTGCTGAGCTTGTCAAAGTATCGACGGGGCGTGCCAACGAACTTCGATACTTCGACAAGCTCAGCACTCAGTCCGAACGGAGTCAGGCAATGAAAATAGGTAAGTTGTTTCCAGACAACTCCTTAGTCGGCCCTAGCGTTCATCAAAAAGAAAAAACACCATTAATGTAGCAAGATCTTTAGGAGAGTTAGAGCAATGCAGCCTGCCGGGGGAATAACACCGATATTACCTAATCCCCCGGGGGGGATTGATACAACCACCAGAGTTCAAGTTGAAAAGGACAATCCCCAAACGGGTGTAGAAATTAGCATACCCTCTGCCCAGAGCATGTCATTACCGCGTGCGGAAAATCCAGCGCCACCAGAGAGTTTACACACCAAAAGAATGGTAAAACTAAACCAGGTTCACCCTATTCTTAGTCACCACTCTGCCAAATCCTGTGATAAAGAAGCATTTTTGGAATCATCTGATCAACTGACGACACATCAAATGGTGATGGATATACCAGGCCTGCCATTACTTTCAAAGGAGGCTTCATGGGATCAACACAACCATCTTTATAATTCATCCCTGGACCTGATAAACCTGATAAAACAGGGGGATACAGACAAAGTAACAGAGTGCATTACCAATAACCCCTTTTCCCTGGCCATTGAAGATGCAGAGGGTAACTCCGTCCTGCATCTGGCCGTGTTACACGGCCATGAACACCTATGCCGACTGTTGGTTGATCGAGCTCAACACCTGTGGCAGGCAACCAATGACAACGACGAACGACCTCTGCATATTGCAGCCAGAGCAAAACAAAACAATTGTTTGAACTTTTTATTGAATAACTACCCCAACTTCTTAATACTGCAAAATACACTGGTGTATCCTGACAAATCAGGACTAACACCGGTACACTTGGCGGCTCAATACGGAAATAAAGCTGGTTTAATGACCATGTTGGATTATGAAATTGGCAAGTATTTGTTGTCCAAGCCTGATTCCCCTATTTGGGTTGCGATAAAAAATGGGCACATAGAGTGCGTGGCCGTTATTCTCCACTGTTTACATAGTGGTGGTGCTTTTTATCAATCATATTGCGCTCTTCGCTATGCTGTTGAGTGTGGCCAGTTGGATTGTGTCAAATGGCTTGTACATAACTATCCAGACTCTTTCACCCCGAGAGATCCTGATTTAAAAGGCTTAAGTTCTCTGACCCAATTAGCGGTAAAACATGGCTATGATGACATTTTACAATACCTTCTTGAGCAACCGTTCTTTATCAAGCGACTGACGAAAATGGAATATGCTGCTGAATTTAGCAGTAAAGAGAATGGAGTCTGTGCAAAACTGATCAGAGATGCCCGGGAGAAAGTGAAGCAACCTTTTCGTCCGGTAAAGAATTTTGATAAAACACTATTCCAGCAAACCTGGCAGCGGGAAAAAAATAAGATTGCCAATAAAAATACCATGGTAGAAAAGCAAACCTTACGAAAGTATCCGCACCCATTATTGGATCACATGGATGACAGCTTGTCCGGAAGTGCATCGTCCACCGAATATCTGTCACGGGCTAAAGCTTTAATAAGCGCATTGCCGGAAATAGGGGTTTATGTACGTTGCCCCGTCTATAAAAATAAAAATGAAGAACAAGGTCGATTCTGGGCCATGGGTGATGCCACGGCATCTGTCGAACTGATTAAGGCCCTTGTTGCTTTGGGTGCAAAAACGATCCATGCACAACTGTCACCACCGGATGACAGTGACTTTATTACACGACAAAGATTTAATAGTGAAGAGCAGATAAGATATGTCAAGAAACAGCGTATAGCGTTATCCAAGCTGGCTTACTTACTGCCGGGAATAAAGATTAGACTGGGCATTCAGGAAATTTACATAGACGACACCAAAGTTATTATTTCCAGCTGTAACCTGCGTGGTGAGAATAAAATCAATGCTGCCGTTACCCTCTCCTTTTTCCAGGCCGAAGCAATGTACCGAGAATTAGGCTATGTGCAAGAGTCCCATATTAGTTTAAAACCCTATCGTTTTTACTCTGAATTTGAAGCGATGTGTCTGGATACCGATACATCAGTTACAAAAAATAATAGCGGCCAACTCCTATGGTCACTGCTTTACAACTTTTTCTTGTCCATTTTCGCTTATATCAATAACGACAACAGTTCAATGCCCGACTGTAATATCCACCCTTTGCATCTACCGGTAAACTCCATTATTCCCAGTGGTGATCTGCAACCAAAAGAAGCTGAAATATCGACCGAATCCCTCGATAGCCATCAACTGACATTAGTCTCTGCTATTAACCAGCTTTGTGATTTATCCACTAAAGGGAAAATACAAACCGCTGTAGTTTATGGTTTGCATCATAATGCACTGCGCCACTTTAAAAAAACGATATTAACCAATTGGCTTGGTGCTATAAAACTAAACCAGGGTCAGGTAACGGATGCTCTCCCGGTGGTGGTGACCACCACCACCAGCGCTTTCAGAGATGAAGACAGGGCAGAAAATGGCAAGAGTGTGCTAAGCGAAATCGCGAGAACCGCAGGTTTCACACTGATTGACTTTCGGGACCAGCAAGACCGGGCCTCTCTGATGGCGGCAGGCAAGGGCCAATTGCTTCTGTGTCTTATGCCCAGTGTGCCAAGGCAGAGTTTCAACAAACTGGTGCAAAGCTCCCGGTTCCCGGTGTTAAGTGAAGGTGCCAACCTGACCACGACCCTGTTGCAAAATGGCCAACCTCATCTTTCTCTCCTTCCCTACGGACAAACGCCAGTGGCCCAGGACATGGGAGTGCCGCTGGAGGCTTTAAAGGCCATGGCCTTTTCCTGCAAGTTGCAGATAGAAAAGAATGGAGCCGAGATTGAAGTCCTGAAAAAATTGTCAGACCTTGCCAGGAAAGGCGGCTACGCAGAGGCACTCTCTTATACCGACAAGATAAAGACCAAAGACGTTGAAAATGGACCTTTATGCTTTGTCTGGAATGATCCTCAACCCTCACCTTTGCAATTGCGACCAGTCACCATTATGAGCCTGTTACAGAAAGGAGCAAAACTGGGCAGTATTGAAAAAAAAGCGTTACTCGAAGCGCTAGACCCTTCCGATAAAGCCCTGGCCGATTATATCAACAGCTGCCTGGATAAGGACTCAATCACAACCCATCACTTCCGGCTGCAGCAAATGCATGTAAATAAGCCTTTTAACAATAAGGTGGTGGCAGCGCTGCTCCAGTTTGGACGCTATAAAAAACTGCTGGCCTGAGAAAATTCCATTGAAAGGATGGATTAGACATGAACCGGCGGTATTCTCAGCTGTTAACAGCTCCCGGGCTCCTCCTTCGAACGCACAGCAAAATAGTGGCTTTAGGGTTGGCGACAAAATAAAGATCAGAGTACACATGGAAGTTGACAAACACACCCGGCATAAATATTATTCACCTCGTTCCTTGCCGGTATAGCTCAGTTGGTAGAGCAACTGACTTGTAATCAGTGGGTCCCGAGTTCGACTCTTGGTGCCGGCACCATACACAGCAAAGCCCGAAGCGTTAGTAAGCACTTCGGGCTTTTTGCTATCTGAGATTTACTATAGGTATCACTATAGGTTATTAGCCTGATACCCTATAGCTCCGTTATTTATCCTTCCCCAGAGCATAATTTCTGTACCCATTACCGAACCAGCATGTCGTTGGTAGATCAATAACTTTGAGAGTTGCAAAGAAGGTGATGCGGGTAAGAAACCTATAGTGAATAGTTCGTCAATACTATAGGTTTATGTCGATTTGGTGAGCGGGATTATAAAGATCAACCGTCTACGGCTTCCATTTCAAGAATAAGTTCCCCTTCCGTTTGCTCTGGTTTATCATCCGTTTGCTCAACCTTTTCACAAATACCATCAATAGTAATACTCTCTATTTGTCGCTTATAGCGATGATACTCACCCATCCCAGCAGGTTTGAAAATCAAAGAGCATAAAATCGACAGCCCCTGACTGTCTTCAGCCATAAACTGGATGCAGGGGTATTTCTCATTATCACTGTCCGACGATGAGAAGTTTGCTAACCCGGTAATTGTCTCATTGTCGAAGAAAATTCGTTGTACGAGTTTCAGATTCAGCAAAAAATCATCAAATTCTTCTAATGCATCAGGCCCCTTGGGGTCTAACCCATCACGATAGTACACCCCACCATGTTGACGGATACTCAGAAAAAATTGCTCTGCCATAACTGTTCACTCAAGTTGTGTGAAGTAACCTATCAGACTAGGGCAAAAATAGGTGCTATCCAATCTCTGGAAGTTCAGGATTTTTTTGCCAGAAATTGGTGGCATACAGCCATATGCTCCACATGCCATAATCTGACGCCATAGAAGCTGATTTTCTTTGCAAAGCTAATCAACCGCAAGGATGGTAAAGATGTTGTCTTTTGTTGCTGAAGTCATATCTACTCTGGCCGATTCGCTCGGTATAATGGATAGGGTAAAGAAAGTCATTGGTCATTCCGAGCCTGCAAGCCCTATACATCAGGTTGCTGATAGAATTTTTCAGGTTTTTGAAACTCATGGTGTCAATAGGGCAAATATCGTTGGGTTTGTTAATCCAAAGCATGGCATAACCTTTGCCGACCTGATTTCTCACGACGCTTTCATACCAAAAATAACGAATGAACTGCTTGATGAAATCTCCGAAAAATTCTCTATTAATCCTGAATGGCTGACCGGGGATATTGATGAAATATACCCAAGCCATCATTGCTATAAAAATTTACGTGTAATCATTGATCACTTGGGAGGCATCGCCGAACAAGGGATACGCTGGCCGGAAGTTCAGGTAATAATTATCAAACCCTCAAAGCCTAGTCTTGAGGAGCTTCAGAGCCACAGAAGTCTGAGCCCCTTTGCTGTAGTCATCAGGGAAGCTATTGGTGATTTAGGTGAAACTACAATTTATCGAGATCACCTCTATGATGAGCTTAACTGGGGGCATCAGCCCGCGAGACTTCATTTGCAAGGCATTTCAATGGCTGCCTGGGAGTTGGCTTCTAAGCCCTGGGGCGCAGAATTACCTGAGAATGAAATCGTAAACCTATTAGACAGACGGGTGTTTATCGCGCCGATTCTAGAAGACGTCAGTTTACATTCATGGCATCCTGATGATTATATTTTTTTGGATGGGGAATCGATGCGATCTGAAAACTCTGCCATAGCTCAAGAGGCCAGAAAATGGATGCGGCAAACTGGTGATTTAGCTTATCTGCAAGAATGGAAGAACAGGTTGAATTCTTCAGTAAGACAGATCTGTGACTAATTTATGGAAGCTTCCATGAGCAAGGCCATCCTCAGAAGCTCTACAAAAAGATAACTGATTGATAGCCAGATACCTGTCCATGAAGTTCTTAGTTTGCTGATTGCGCTTTCAGCAAAGCTCAAGCGTTTGTTTTAAAGTGCCCTCTCCTACTTTGCAACCAGGATGTCTTGTTAGCTCCCTAACCGTTTATTGGATTCTTTATAAACTGGTTTTTCAGTATGAGTATTGCTTGGTACGACATGCCAAAGGGGAGGCTCACTACTCGTAGAACCAAAGCAAGTATCTTTATAAAGCACGTTGTTCACGAGAGCTTTGGATGCACCTGTATTTCGAGCCAGTACATTGACCGGCTGATCTGGATTGGACAGAAGAAATGAGTACAGTCGTTGCTTTAAAATTTCCCTTTCCATGGCCTGAATACTCCCTGTTTTCAGTACACACAAATAAAGAATAGCGCAGCACTGTTGCTGGTAATCAGTAAATTGATCACATTCATCAAAAAACAAAATCACCAACCGCGCGTGTACCCCCCCCAACGCACAAAAGCACCCACAGGGAAGTTATGTCCAGCATACCGGGTACCTCCCCCCCCCCCTTCATTTCTCCCTGAGCCGACCAATCAACCTGGACACCTGCCCGCTCTGCCACCGGTTCCCCCGGCTGGTAAGAATACCTGCACGATTGAGTGCATCAGCAATCAGCCGAGTTGTTTTACCCTGTTCAACCATTGGCAGGACGAGCGCTTTAAGCCGATCCGCTCGATACTGAGCCTGTTGCCGGGCTGCCTGATTGCGCTTGTGGGTTGCATCCCTCAGGCCACCCAGTTGAGTACCCCGAGCTTTAGCCTCCTTCAGTGCTGCTTTGGTTCTGGCCGAAATAAAATCACGCTCCTGCTCTGCCAGTGCGGCATAAATGTGAAGCTGGAACTTATCGGCATTGGGCATACAGGCCACTTTCAAACTTAGCCGTTTGTCGTCCAGTAACGAGGCAATAAAAGAGACTTTCCTGCTCAGCCGGTCCAGCTTGGAAACCAGCAGTGTGGCACCAGTCTTTCTAGCCATATCCATGGCTTTTACCAGCTCAGGCCGGTCATCATGAGTGCCGCTTTCGACATCCACGAAAGAGCCAAGCAACTCATAATTGCCAGGTTCATAATTCTGGAGATAAAGACTGATATCCCGATCCTGTGCCTCAAGGCCAAGGCCGGAATCCCCCTGCTTACGGGTAGAAACTCTGCGATAGACGACGTACTGCACAACCATCCTCTGACATCTTTATTTTTATTGGTATAAACAGTTATAGAGGGTTTGCTACAAATAACAACGTCCGTTGTGCATGTGGCAAGGGTTAATCGTCGCCGCCACCGAAATCCTGAATGAAGTTCACCTGTGTTATCGGCCCCTCATTCTTGCGATAATCACCATCCATCTTGTTCAGCTCGCTAATGGCTGCGGTGGCGGCCCTGGGATTACGCATCTTGAGCTGACCCTCATCATCAGCGATGACCTGGGCATTGAACTGGGCGATTCGCCAGAGGGTATCCCGCTTACTTTCTGCGGTAATAAGTGATTCCTGCTGAAGCGCATCAGTGCGCTCTGCAATGGCATTTAAAACCTCATCATTTTTCAACATTCTATTCCCCTGCGTATGGGCTGAACGTTCACTGTAACCCGCCTCCCGAGCCGCTCGGGTCGCATTACCATCCATCAGGTAAGCATTTACAAAGCGTTCCTGCTTTACGTTCACGGGTCACCTCCTGTGTTGCATTCATCCCTGAATGGGTAGTCAGGATCACTGATGATAAGATCCCGCAATGCAGTCAGGTTGCGATACTGCCCAGTGCTGAGATCCATCAGGTCCTCCGGCGTAAAGTATTTCAATACCAGTAGCTCGGGTGTGACTGCAAGGCCGTTGGAGATAAACCGCAAGGCCTCTTTCACCACGAGAATATCAAACCCATCCTGCGTAATAAGACTGACCAACTCAGGCTTGTAATACCGGAACAGGTCAGTAACCGGGGTAAGTACGGACTTGGGACCAACGGCTTTCAGAATCCCCGTAGAGTCAACCGCTAAACGGACACCCTGCAATTCCAGATAGGTCAGTAACTGCAATGGAGTCATAGTCATATGGCCAGCTCTATCTGCTCATCATCGTCAGACTTATTTTCAGCTTCGCGATGTGCACAACAGTCACCATGTGCGCTGGAAACAGGCTGATCAGGTTTCTCTGGTGTATGTTGATCAGATGGTTGTGCACCATATGCATTCACTGGAACAGTAGAGAGCGCCATCGGTGCATGTGGTGGATGTCGTGCACTTTGATCTATGGGTTTATAAATAATTTCAACGGTGCGCCCCTGACGCTGCTTGCCGGTGAAGTTCACCGTTATCCCCATGAGCTTGAGCGCACTCTGTTCCCGACGAAGCACATTGCCAAATCCTCGCGGACTCTTTGGCCATCCATGGTAATCGGACTTGAAACTGCCTAAACGATGGAATAAGTGGCTGACAATGCCACTGAATACCACGCCCTCCCCATACTGCTGGCAGAACGTCATCAGGGTATTGGCCACCGGGCTACCCTCAAGACTGCTGGAGATCAGGGCATGGCTATTGCGCTGAAAAATGGCCATAAAAGGAAGCTTACTCTCCAGGACCTGGCAGACAGCCTCACCAAGCAAGGCGAAGTCAGCCATCCGGGGTAACTCATCAATATGGACATCTGGCAAGCGCTTAAGTGCATCAGCAAGTAATTGCAGCAATGACCCCAGCAGAGAAGGTTGAGCCTTAACGAACATCCGCTTCAGGTCGGTCTCACTGGTTCGTTTTTCAGGCAGGAGAGGTGGAAGTTCAGTACTAATACAGCGATCAATCAAATCAAGCCGGGTGGCCACAGGTGTTATACCGTTGATGATTTGAGGTCGCAGGGCGCTCAGAACCGTTTCATCAGCATTAGAGTACGCCGTTCGTTTCACAAAAGCCGCACCGGTACAGAGCTGACAGAGTAAGTCCTGCTGATCATCGGTCAGATGACTGACATTATCATAGGTCAGTATCCAGTTGGCCTGGGCACTGACAAACAACGCTTCATCCTGCCTGGAAATACGACGCAGAGATGCGGTATTGGGGTCAATAAGCCCCCGCAATACCCGAGTGGTTTCACTCTTTCCACGACCATGGCCACCAAGAAGCTCCAGTACCAGCTTTTGCGTATTCTGCCTGTAACAATCGAGTATCCAGGTTAAGACCAAAAGACGATCTTCCTCAGATACATTCATCAATTGCCATAGCTCGTTGATATCACCACCGTCAACAGGCACTGGTAAGGGCTGCATCGTATCGGACCGGATAAACTTCACTGGGCTGACAGGCAAAACCTGCCAACCCGCCGAGGATATTTCTACAACACTCCAGTCATCGTTACAGAGGTCCAGATAATAGTGATCATCAGCATAAGCGGTGCGGATAAAAACAGAGTGCTTCACACCCTCAAGAGCGGCAAAGCCAGCCAACTGCTCACAGGATTCGCTGATGACATCCTTCTTCGCCACTTTCTGACAAGCCTGGTAGTGCCAATGATTTAAAGTCTTGCGAAATGCGCTGGTCTCAACTCCCCAGGTCTCTCGAATACCACGGCTATTACTGAATGAGGCATAGGCTTTCCCGGCTTCATCGGTGAATAGGTCACAGTTGGCTCTGGCCAAAGTGATTATCCGATCCAGAACTGAGGCATTGGGAGCCGCCGAAGCGGCAGACTCCATCAATGATTGAAGTGAATCCTGGCTGTCATTGTTTTTACTCATGGTCCACTCCTTTAGGAACCAGCCAGTCGTTAAAATCTGTACCCGGCTGACCCTCGCTGAACGGAGGCCAGAGTATGTTTCCATTTACCGCAAGTGCCGCTTTCATAGCCTGAGTAATGCCCGGATTTCCCGGCGTTTGGCGGTCGTTATCGGCCATCATGATAATGAAAGATCCGTAAGCCTCTTTAATGGCCTTTGCTGCATGGATCAGGTTTCCGGCGTTAAAAGCAGCAAATACCGGATTGTCGAGAACATTGAAGATTGACGCGCCGGTGGCGTACCCCTCACAGACCATCAATGTGCCTTTTATCCCCGGTTCGCCAATCAAGTGAAAACAACCACGCACACGCCCACCTTTGGCAAACCACTTTTTGCCACTGGGTTCGATGAACTGAACACTCCAGATTTTCCCGCTGGCATCCCTGAGTGGTACCAGCAGGTTATCCCCAGTCTGACGAAGCCCGTAGGCTGATACCCGTTTGTCGATCAGGTATGGGTGATCCTGATCCGCCGATGGCGAACGTTCCCAGAGTCTTTCGACATTACGGGCGGTTAAAGTGTACTGGCGCAACTGTTCAGCAGCGGCTTTGAACTGTGCTTCCCGGATCACACGGTGCCGCTGTTCACGTTCATGGGCAGATAATGTTTCCAGCTCAGTGTTATGAACCACCACTTGCTGCGATGTTTTCCATGAGCCTGCAATCATTACCTCTGAGCCATGGAGCACATACCAGCCGTTTTTACTGCCAGCGCGATCCCCCATCACTCGGTAGCGATGGATTATGCCATCGTTGATTAACGTCATTGGGCTAGCGGTTGAGATTGCGTTATCGGACAGAGCAATAAAACATTTTTTAAGGAAGTCCATGTTTAAGAATTCCTCGCATTAATACGTTGCTTTGCCCACTCCAGTACTTCTGACCATATCCACCTCACACCACCACCAGGTAGATATATTGGCTCTGGAAAACTCTTATCCGTCATCATCCGGTAAATACTTGAACGACTGATATCAAAGACATCTTCAATATGCTTGCGTTTTACGAACCTGACATCACCGTTGACCTGGCTGTTATTTGGCAGGGTCGCTGGTTTTCCAGCTTCGATATTTTTTCCCATCTTTCAAACTCCATTTGATTCCATTATGGGTTCCTTGGGTACGGCTGAATCCCAAAGGAACAATGGAAAAGATACAGAGAGGTGAAGGGCTCTGAAACGGACTATTGTTTCGGTCTGAGAGAAACTAGCTGTCTGCTTTTTTATATAAATCAAATGGTTAAATTCATTATTGGCTAGAGTCTAAAAAAAAAGAAAGTAGTCCATTGCAGTCAAAAAATTAGTTAGGGAAGGTGCGAATAAGTCCATCCTTACCTTTGGTAACCCTTGGTGTTAATGACGCTGTTTTTGGAAAAAGGGACTTATTCGCAGCTTCCTTAGACAGTCTTGCTAACCTTGCTGAAAGTTAAATGCAGTGGGATATTCAGAAATAAGCTTCCCTGATCATTATTGACAGGGAGGTTGGCGGGGGTATCTGGAATGGGGATGTAATTGAGTTATCGTGATTATTGGTGTTCAGGGATTTCTGTTGCCATTTTCCAGATTTGATCAAAGCGTTCTCTGTGCTTTTTACTGGTTTTTTTCTTAATTGATTGTTGAAGGTACTTTGCCGACCCCCTTTTCAAAGAATATATTCCCAGCACTGTTGGCCATTTACCGTAGTTATCTTTATTAGAAACAGGTATGGAATCAATGAACACAGCTAGCGAACACTTTGGGCCTTTCCAGTCGATTATACCAACACCATGCCACGCTTTTTCAAATTTATTGAAGGACTGATCCCTAGAAATATAGTGGTACTGAATCAGCCACTCCCATAGTTTTCGTAATGTGTCTTCTTTAAACCCCAAGATCGGGATGATTAATTGTTGTGGTTTGATCTCCACATAGTAAAGCGGTTTACCTGCTTCCATGCGAATTTTATTAGCCTGTTTGAGAGCTTTCTTACCCTGTTTGTTAATTTGGGCTACTTCATCTCTGGCTATTCTGACAATCTCATTTTCTCTTTTTGCATCCCAGAGAGCATCTGAGCTATTTACCGACCAAGACATTGACTGAGTAATATGACTAACGCGATTATATCTGTTTTCCAGTTTTTCATAGGGCATAGAAAGGCACTCATTGTAATATTGTTCTTCCTCTCTGCTGAGTGATTCTTTGAATATTGCATCTCTGTAACCTTGTTCAAATTCAGGACATACTTCTGGCTCGCTGGCTAAGTACTCGATAAGCCTTTCTTCATTATCCAGACTCAGCTCAATATCATCGTCCCTCATCCGCTTCCGATACAAAGCCACCAACCTGTCCTGACGACTAGATTCCTCCTCAGCCCTGAGAGCTGTTAAATCATCCAGAGATATGCCCTGACCATTTGAAACGTAGAGCTCCTCGGTATCTTCCTTGCCTGCACCCATGCAAATATTCCTAACTATTCTCAAACCTGCCATTTGAGGGTATCGCAACTATACCATGAGGTAAAATATCCATAGATTCAGGGGGTAAGTGACGTAGCAAGCTTAGAACTAACAGGCACATAATTGAAAATTCAAACGACAGATAAACAAAAACAATTAATGAGTAACCCCATAAACCGGCGAAGGCAACGAAGGATAAACCCGGTAAATATGCTGATAAACTCCGTCCGTCAAATGCTCAATATCCGCCTCCTCATAGTTACCCACTGGCAACCCGGTTTTGTCATCATACAGAAAATCATAAATCTGCTGACGAAGCGCATCACGGGCAGACTCCTTCTCCCGCCAGTTCGCCACTTTCAGCCGCTCACGCTTCAGGGTGGCCAGCAGTTCGGTGGCCACCTTCTTGATCGCAGCAATCTCTTTCTTGCTTAAATCAGGTTTCCTGAGAATGTCATACAGCGCCAGGGTCTCCTCATCCAGCCCTTCGCGAACGGCGCGGTTCTGCTCATCGTTCAGCTGGTCTGCCAGCTTCAGCAGCTCTTCAAAGGTTTTCTCAATCACTACCCGGTTCTTTTCCTGGTTGTACTCCTTCACCAGCCGCTCGTAATGATCCCGGTAATCGGTCCGCAGAGGGTTCTGAATCATTAGCTTATGCAGCCGCTGGTCAATGGCCGTTTTCAGGCTCTGAACGGTGGTGCGCTTCTGCTTTGAGGCTTCGAACTCACTTTTCAGCCGGTCAAAATCAATCTTGCTGATATCGTATAAACGGCTCTGGTCGTCCTCATCCCGAACCTCACTCCGGGTCTCAATGGCAGAGTCCACAATACCGTGCAGTTCCTGAATAATATGGGAGATATCCGCCTTTTCCTGATCCTGCTGCAACCGCTTATAGACAATATTGATCGCATCCCGCTCATCCCGGTACTGCTGAACCCCACTGACATTGATACAGGCCCGGAACAGCTTGAACACCTCCCGGGCCATAATGCCAAACTGCTTGCGGGTCTTGTCATTCTCATTGATCGCCTCTTTGGCTTCATCAATGGATGCATTCAGGTCAAACCCGGTTTGCTTCAGCAGATCATCAAACGCAAACCCCTGCTGTTTTAGAAAGTTGCGGACAAAGGTAATCGCCTCGGCCAGTTTATCCAGCAGCTCGGTATTGGGATGGTTTGGGTCCACTCCGTCATCATCTTCACCCCGGCCATCGTCGCCCCGTCCGGCAAAGGTACTCAACGCTTTGCGCAGGCTTTTCAGAATGCCGCAGTAATCCACAATCAGCCCGTTGCTCTTGCCTTCAGCCACCCGGTTAGCCCGGGCAATGGCCTGCATCAGCGTATGGGCCTTCAGCGGTTTATCCAGGTAGAGTGTCGAGAGCGTCGGCACATCAAACCCGGTTAGCCACATGGCACAGACAATGGCCACCCGAAAGGGATGATCCTTTTTCTTAAAGGCCTCTTCCATATTCAGTCGCTTGCCATCGGCCAGGGCAAAGCCCTCTTTCATCAGCTGGCGATGGGGGAGAATATCCAGGTGCCACTGTTTAAACTTCTGAACCTCTCCCTGCTCTTCCGACACCACTACGGCCATCAGGGTCTCTTTCATCCACTGAATCTGTCGTTTGCGCCAGATCTTATCCTGTTCATCCCTGGCGTTCTTCAGGTCGGCTTCCCGCTCCCGGATATGCTCTTCCCAGTAGAACATCACCAGCTTGTGCATACGGGCACAGGTCACTTTATCAATGCACACCATCATGGCCTTGCCGCTCTCCCAGCCGTTGGCATAATGACGGACGAAATCCCGTGCAATCTGGTCCAGTCGGCTGGTGGCGGTGATGATGTGATAATCCCGCTTCAGTGCCCGCTCCAGGCGCTGCTCCACATTCACATCGTCAATTTCAAGCTTTTCCAGCTTCTCGGCAATCTTTTCATTCAACCCTTTGGGCGAGGCCACCGAATGTTCCTTGCCTTCGTCATCCTTAAAGACCAGTTCCTCACCCCGGGCATCGTAATAGAGGGGCACCGTGGCACCGTCCTCAACGGCCCGCTGGAAATCATAGGTGGAGACATAATCCCCAAACACCTTGGCGGTAATCTGGTCATCGCTGAACAACGGCGTTCCGGTAAAGCCAATAAAGCTGGCGTTTGGCAGGGCGTCACGCATATTCAGCGACAGGGTGCCGTACTGGGTGCGGTGTGCTTCATCGGTCACCACAATAATGTCGTTACGGTTGGAATAGGGGGCCGTTACCTTCTTGTTGAATTTCTGCACCAGCGTGAACACATAGTTCTTTTGTTGCCCCAGTAACTGTTGCAGGTCATTGCCACTGGCGGCAACACAGGGGTCTTGGTCATGGTTGACCAATCCGCACCCGGCAAAAGTGCTGTAAATCTGGGTATCCAGATCATCCCGGTCCGTCACGATCAGAAAGGTAAAATTCCCACCCAGCTTGCGATGCACCTTGCGGGTAAAGAAGACAATGGAATAGGACTTGCCAGAACCCTGGGTATGCCAGAAGACCCCAAGCTTCCGTTCCCGTTCTTCACGCTCAACCACCGCCTGAACCGCTTCATTCACCCCCAGAAACTGATGGTTCCGTGCCACCACCTTAATCAACTCACCGGAACTCTCATCAAACAGAATAAAGTTCTCAAACAGGTCCATCAGGTTGGTTTTGCTACAGGTGCCTTTTAACAGTGTGGCCATATCCACCACACCCGGCTCCTCCTCGTGCAGACGTTTCCAGTTATTAAAATGTTCATACCGGCTGGTCAGGGAGCCGATTTTGGCTTCAATGCCATTGCCCAGCACAATAAAGGCATTGTGATGAAACAGATGGGGGATGGTGTCTTTATAGTCAGACAGGTTCTGGTCGTAGGCGGCACGCAGCTCTTTATGGACATTCTTCAGCTCCATAAACACCAGCGGGATGCCATTGACAAAGCCGATAATATCCGCCCGTCGTCGGTAGATATCGCCCCGTACCCAGAATTCCCGCACCACCAGAAAGTGATTATTCTCCGGGTTGTCAAAATCAAACAGCCGCAGATACTTTTGCACCCGCTGCCCGTTTTCATCCTGACAGGTAACCTTCACCCCTTTTTTATGCAGTGTCGCTTTCTCCTGGTTGGCGGCCAGCATGGACGATGAACTGCTGATGCTGACCACCTCCTGCAATGCATCCCGATAGGCACTGTCGGGCAGGCCGGGGTTCAGTTTGATCAGTTGTTCTCCCAGATAGCGGGTCAGCACCACCTCTCTATCGGATTCACGACCAAGGGTGCCTTCTTTACCAAAAACCTCATTCTGGGCAAAGATTGACTCATTCCAGTTCAGGTCCTGAAGCAGAAAGTCTGCCGTGGGCTCTTGTGCCAGGGCATCCTCGGTCGTCCTTTTCATGGGGTTAGTTCTCCGTTCATTAGGCGGGGTAGAAGCAGGTCTCGAGCCTTTTCCAGTCTGGCATTTTGATCCATTAAGTTGCGAATTTGCCAGAAGTTTTCAGCAACAAACTGATCAAACTCACAAAGTATTGATTCAGGTGCCAGAGGGACAGAATATTCATTGAAGCAAGTAATCTGAACCCGCTGGCGGCCAGAAGAGCCAGTCATGCTTTTTATGGCATTTTCCCTAAACGGATAAGACCTGGCTAGGCAATAGGTAAACTCAGGACTTACCCGCTTACCACGGAGAACGATAAATTCTGTAGAACCACAGGCAATTTCATCGTCCTTCAGAAAATATGCAAAGCCAGTTTTGCCATTCTCAAGGCAAGGGGTAATTCGGGCCAGTAGGGTGTCATTTTTGATAAACTTAACGTTGGTATGTTTGGTGCGGCGTTCAAAGTCTTTTTTATCAGCAGTCATTGCAGATTCGGACAGTGCAGACATGGGTACATACCAAATCTCTTGCTGCTTTTCGACCTTGGTTTTGGGGTTTACCTCAATGATATCGGGCAATTTCGTTGGCTCCCATCCTTCTGGAATACCATCAACTACCTTTACATGCTCATGGCCGGGAAAGCGCAAATGAACAAACCACTCCTGATAGAGCAGCCGGGTTGACTCTTCCAGTAACTGTATACGACGATGGTTATTTTCGATCAGGTCGTCGTATGATGACAGGACATCAACAATACGTGCTTGCTCATCAATGCTTGGTACAGTGATCAAAAAATCAGGGAAGTCTTTAATGGGAAGACGGTTTACTGTCACCCCAGTAATAACTTTTGTTTCCAGATAGCGTTGCCATACTGGAGATAGGAAGTAGTAGTGAAGGTATCTCGGTAGCAACTTGGTTGTGTCGGGCCGAACCAGCCCCATCCGTCTACCAAGACATCCGTCAAATCCTCCAGGAATAACGGCATAGCGGTGCAAAGTCGCTTCATACGAGAACACCACATCCCCCGCTTGTGGTGTTACACGCTTGGTCCACTTCGGGAATTCTTCCTCAGATACGTATTTAATCTGTGAGAAGTCCAACCTGCCCTCGGGAGTGACATTCTTTATGCCAAGGAAGATATGCCCTTCGGTGGCTTCTTTTGGCGTTGCATGGGGGCCATCATAAATGCCATGAGCAAAATCTTTTATCGGCGCAATGACCAAGCTCATACCCCCAACCCCTCAAAGTTACGGGCAATCCTAGCTGCCAACTCCACCGCTTCCTGATTCAGCCCTTCCAGCTCAATATGGATATCCTTAAGCGCTGCTTCAAAATCAAAATCCTCATCCACCGCTTCCGGTGCCACACCCACATATCGCCCCGGCGTCAGGCTCCAGTCGGCGGCTTCAATCTCTGCCAGTGTGACCAGCTTTACCAGCCCTGCCACATCACACAGGCGAGCTTCCGGAAAGCGGGACAGTAACCAATGAGCCTGCTGGTGGCAGTAGCGCACCTGCTTAAGCTGTTCAACGGCCACCTTACGCCACTCTTCAATGGCTTTGCCATTACGCTGCAATTCCGTGCGCCGTTTGCCCAGACCGTTGATCTCATCCTTCAGGGTTTTCAGCTTTTGCTCATGGCTGACCATGGCGGCTACATCGGCGGCACCGGCTTTCATGGTCGCTGATAGTTCATTGGCTTCCCCATCCTTAGCCAGTAATTCTTCCCGAATTTGGCGGATCGCCTGTTGCGTCATACCTGTTGCCAGCTTAACGGCATGGTCCACATCCTTAATCAAATCACGGCAGGTGTCGGCAAAAGGCTGGTAGGCCTGCTCAAGCTGATGCACGTCATCCAGCGGCAGATCACCGGCTGCCGGGTGGCAGGGAATAACCTGCTGCTTCAATCCGGCCAGGCTGGTGCAAAGCTGGTCAAGGGTGTGATTGAAACCCTCCAGATCAAGGTCAGGCGGTGTATCCAGATCGGTCACGGCACCACGCAGGGTTTTCAGTTGGCGTTGCATTTTTACTGCACACCACAGCAAACCCCGCTGATGTTGGGTGGGTAACAGTGCATCGGTCAAACGAATCAGGGTTTCATTCAGATACTCAATCACCAGCTTAATAAACCGCCGATACTCTCCCCGGTACAGCCAGACAATCGCGGTGAGGTTCTGCTGCTGCTCCGGGCTGAAGTCGAAAATCTTGCGGGTCACTTTGCGGTAGACATTACGGGCATCAATCATCAGCACCTTGTCTTTGTGCTGCGCCGGTTTTGCCTTATTCAAAAACCAGAGCTGACAGGGCACCGAACGGGTGTAAAAGAAGTTACCCCGGATATCCACCATCACATCCACATCACCGGTCTTGACCAGATCGGCTCTCACCGTCGCTTCATCCCGCCCGGCACTGGATGCCTGGGAGGACATAACAAAGCCCGCTTTGCCCGTGCTGTTCAAATAGCTGTAGAAATACTGAATCCACAGATAGTTGGCATTGGGCACCTTTTTGCTTTTGTTCTCTCCGGGCAGGCCGAAGGGCAGGCGCGGGTCATTCTTTACCTTGTCCGCCGCCACTTCATCCACATTAAACGGCGGATTGGCCATCACATAATCCACCGTGCCGAATAGCCCGGCATGAGGGTCTTTGTAGTAAGTGATGGCACTGTCGCCCCCTTCTACATTGCCTTCCAGGCCATGCACCGCGAGATTCATTTTGGCCAGGCGAGTGGTCACACGGTTTTTCTCATGGCCAAAAAAGGTAAGCTGCTGAGGGTTCTGCTTGTGACGCTCCATAAAGTGGGCACTTTGTACAAACATACCGCCAGAGCCACAGGCCGGGTCAAAAATCTTGCCGTGGTCAGGTTCCAGAATATTAACGATCAACTGCACCAGTGACACCGGTGTAAAGAACTCACCGCCATCGTGCGCACCCTGATCGGCAAACTGAGTGAGGAAGTATTCATAGATACGGCCAAAAATATCACCGCTGGCTGTTTGCAGTTCTTCCGGGTTCAGGGTGTTCAGCAGGATTTTTAGAACGTCGTTGGGGATATTGCGGTATTCCTGTTTGGGCAACTGACCTTCCAGGTTTTTGTATTCCGATTCGATGGACTCCATCGCCTGAATAATGGCACCACTGCGGTCGTCAGCATCGGTCAGGGCAACCAGATAATCGAACTGAGCTTCCGGCTTGAGGAAAATGGCCCCTTTCCCGGAAAAGTCCTCCTTGGTCACATCACGGGTCTTGCCACCACGACTGGGAAGGCTGGCAACAATATCACGCCGTGCAGCAAGGAACCGGCTGTAAGCATGACGCAGAAAAATCAGCCCCATTACCGGCAGAAAATACTCATTACTGGCCAGTTCAGAATTACCACGCAACGTGTCAGCAGCCTTCCACAGTCGTTTTTCGATGGCTTCGATATTTTCCAGTTGGGACATGCTTTCTCCAAGGCGTTCAACGCAACTTTCAAGACAATAATGGCAGCCCCGAATAAGAATATTGTTCGTGGAATGCTCAGAGCCTGCTCAGTGATGATGAAATGGATCATTCTACTGGTTGCTGGATAGGGCTTCTACTGTGGCATTTTGCAGGCAGGATGCCATGCGTTAGTACTTTCGCGAAGTTGGTGATTGGTCGTAAGATAAAACAACTGCCAACCAACCGACACTCTTCCTATGCAACCTGCGACGATCAAGCTTTTTTTAGTTGTTCGGTATATTGAAGGTAAGTTGATTGAAACAGCTCAGGCGGGTAAGCGCGCGATGGTGATGAACAGCGTTTCCAGTGGTTCTGCATTGCCTGAGGCTGATCGCGCCGAAATGGATGTTTTTATTGAAAGAGTGCTTCAGCTACTGCCTGTTCTGGGTATTCACCACTTTTCATCCGCGTCATTCCTGACTCCCGGACAATCAAGATCACAAAGTAATACAGCGCCTGACGAATCATCGGTTCTGCATCTGTCTGCTAAAGGTGTTAGTGCCTCTGGCCTGCGATCGGAAGAGGGCTTTACGGTCATCAAAGGCTCTCGGGCCAGTAAGGAAACCACAAAAACCTGTCCTTCAGGTACCATTAAAAACCGGAAGAGACTGCTGGAAAAAGGTGTGATCATCGATGACGGTGATAGCTATTTATTCACTGAGGACTATGAGTTCAGCAGCCCAAGCTCTGCTGGCGCTTTTGTCAGCGGCAGGAGCACCAATGGCCTGGTTGCGTGGATAACGGCAGATAAAGTTCCCCTTAAGCAACTTGATGCAGGGTAAGTCCTGAGTATGAAACCAGCTAATGAATCAGAGCAGTTACTGGTATCTCCGCTTTTTTTCTTTCTGCCTGTGCCCATGTTTATGGAGTTATGGGGGGCTCCTAAAGGCACAGGTATCTTCCGGTTGCTCGAAGAACAAACTGAAGTACCAATAGGTATTAGTGAGAAAACCTTAAGGAAAAATTTCATTGATAAACCGTACCTCCGGCGGACAAGTAATTTTGAGCGGAAAATGCATGACTGGATTTATGGTGGTATCAGCTTACAAATGGATATTCTGGCTTGCGCCGAGGTGGAGTGGTTATCAGACAACTTTGCTGACGAACCTGAAGAGAGTCGCTACAAAAGCCTGATAGGGCAAATATTGCCTGTCCCCATGGATGATGAATCTGTGACAACGCCAGTAGAAATGTATTTTAAGCTGGTTCGCAACCATTTTCGCTATGAATCCTGGCAGGAAATGGCGGAGCATGTCCCCATGGATGATTACTCTATAGCGGATATAGAAAGTAAGCGACGGAAGTTGATGGGCTGGGTTGGTGGTGACCATCTTCCTGATCCCGATGTTGTGGGTAAGTTTCTGGAATTACTTATTCTTAAGCGAGGTGAACATGATCCAATTTATTACCAGCTACTTTATCATATCGCCGCATTTATGGAGCGGTTGCTCCAATCGTTCTTACCGAGTATTCAAAAGCTGGGATTAACAGTAGAAGACGTTGTTGCAATGTTTGGTACTTTTCACTGCCATTTCGAGCGACATAAAAAAGCAGCCAGCCTGAAAACAGGGTGACTGCCGGGGGGATTTTGCTTACTTGCCCTGCTGGTTGGGATTCATTTGCTTACCCCGGTTACCGTGAACCTGAGAGTGAGGCTTGTTTTGCCCAGAGGTGCCTTTATTGGCATTACCCTGGTCGGACTTGTGATTGTTCTGTGTACGAGATTTAGACATAACATTAACTCCAGAAATTCATAAACATCAGGGCTTACTCTTCATCATCGCCCAGATAGTCATCATTGTTTGGATTGTGAGCATCCGCCCAGTCATCCATATCTGCATCGTTATTCGGGTTGTTGATATCAGACCAAAGATCCAGCTCTTCTTTGCTCATATCATCGGTATCCGGACCACCCATGGCGAACCTCCTGATTTGCGAAATATCAGTAAAATGCAATCATCTGATTGCGGGAGTCAGGTTACAAAAGAGGTATAGCAGTAAATAGTGATACGCCACGGGAAAAAGGTGTTTGATTTATCGTTGCAGTGTCTTTTGGCTATCCCATTTTCGCCCAGTCAAAACATAGCTCAACCGCCGATCATACTGACGAATTGCCGCTCGCTTTCGAGGCAGGTGGTGATGCCGGTCGTAATGCTTCTTCACCACTCCAGTCTGATCATGAGACTGAAGCTGGTCATTATCTTCCGGACGGACACCGGCATCTGTAATAAGGTTGGTGATGGTTCGTCGGATATCCCGCGCCGTAAACTTTTCCGGTTCTGGCAGGTTTAACTCCATTGCTTTATTCGTGCGATGGTTATGCCAATATTTAAAAACATTCTTCAGGCTATCCAGCCCCATCTCCTTGCCACCGACTGTATAGAAGGGGCCGGGTAAGTCGCTGTTATGGGCCTGGACGATCCGCATTATCCGGATAGCCCGAGCCGTAAACGGGATCACATGTTTTCTTGGCTTCGCTCTACCTTTGCGCTCGGTCAGGGTGATGGTTCGGCGTTCAAAGTCATAATCCTGCCAGGTTGACCGAATCAACATCTTCGGGCGTTGGCCCGCAGTGGCCACCATCATGCGAACCAGGCAGGCTGCAATAATGCCGACTTTGTAACTATGGTGAATATTCAGGTAGAAGTCCTGAAGCTCATGGTCAGACAGCACTCGGTCATGGGTCTTCTCGGCAGCATTGTCTTTTTTGATCAGGCCCACAGGATTTTGTTCAAGGTTAAAGCGTTTGTTGCCCCGTCTGGCGGGATCGTAATCAGCATGAGCGCCATACTGGAAGGCAGCATGAAGCAGTGATCGAACTCGGTTGGCCTGAACTCTGGCATCCCGATCAACAATAGTGGCAATGATGTCGCAGATATCATCCGGTGAAATATCCCGAGCCTTCTTTTTGGCAATGGCTGGATAAGCCTGAATCACGTCTTTTTCCATGGAGCGTTTTGCTTCCTTGACACTGTCTTTCCCGTCCCGCTCCAACTGCTGGATATACCCGGCAATCAAATCCGCCAGCGAGCCACGGGTTGCCTCAATCTCCTTTTGCCGCTGAGCTTCAATCTGAGCAAGTCGGGCTTTTTCAGCTTCCAGCTCCAGATACTGCTTCAAATCCTGCTTACCAATTTCACGTTTAGTCTTGGCCAGATCATTTGCTTTTTCCCGGCATTCCTTCAGGGAGTAACCGGCATCTGCTTTAGATTCAGTAAAAGGCCCTATATGAATCAATGTCGGACGATTACCAGAATAGTAACGGTAGTAACACTGCACATTACCACGCTCCCGCCAGAACAACATGGCACCATTCCCACGCCCAAGAGACTCTGTCCGGGTTTTCCCATCAGGAATATTTCGAACCTCTGCGTCCGTCAGTATTGTCATTATTCTCTGAACCTATTTAATTATTCACTATAGGGTAACACTATAGGTTAGAAGTGAGATTTCCTGAAACAGGAATGAACGTTCTGATAATCATTGATACGTTGAAATAAGTGGTATTACAGGGATTTACAAGCAAATTTCAACATAATGAACTAATTTGGTACTATGGTTTTTCCGGCCTTGTAATCAGTGGGTCCCGAGTTCGACTCTTGGTGCCGGCACCATACACAGCAAAGCCCGTAGCGTTAGTAAGCACTTCGGGCTTTTTTGTATCTGTCAGTTTAGTCCCCATTCTAGTCCCCGTTTAGTGAGCGATACGTTTCTGAAGAGGCTCTTCAGATTTTTGTATGCCTGGCTTATGATCGCAAAACAATAATAAAACTGAGTCATAAAGATGCCTGAGTATAAGTACAGTGCTTTGACCTGCTTGCATGAAAAACCTTCGGACGAAGAGTTGACCGAATGGCATAAAGTGAAATGTGACGTCGTTACCGGTCAGAGTTTTTTTCAGAGAGTAAACTCCAATAAACCTATAAGAACCAGAAAGGATAGGAGGGAGTTGCGGCGTCAAGTTAAAAAAGAACAGGATCTCTGCGCAATATCGATAGCAATGGATTATATCCATTCAGCCGAGCAGGGGCGGGATGACACTTCTGGTTATCAGTTGATGGAATCCAGTTTATTTGCACTAACTACAGCCGTAAAAATTCTTAATGACCACCCAAAACTTTGGGATAAATACTCGCAACAGGTATATGGCGGTCACTTTCTACCTCCACCAAGGGTTGGGATTGAGACACTACGTTACCTTGGCCGAGGGTTAGAAAAGGTCATAAATGGTACTGATGTTGAACAAGCTCTGAATCTCAAGGGCAAAAAAGGTAAACTAAAGCCAACGCCAGAAAATCTCCTCTCTCAAGATAATGATCATGTCGTGCGCAGTGCTGTTGCGCTGATGGTTCATGTCTATAAACGGCATGAAAGTATTTCCATGGAAGAAATTTTCATTGAGGTTTCAGAGCTATTCGATATGCATGACAGGGAAAACACGGTTAAGGACTGGTATAGAAAATATCTGGGTAGTGATGAAGAATACCTTAATCAAATGTCTGATCGGCTAAAAAACAAAGGCGATAGAATAGCTTATGCCATTATGGTGTTAGATGATGTGTCGAAGATGAGTAAATCCGCATTAGCTCACCTGCAAGATTCCTGAGAGCACTCCATAGTATCCCTTGACGTTCCAAAACCGAGAGGGATACTCATGAAAAACGACACCTACCTTACCCGCAAAGAAGTCCTGCAACGATTCCTGATTGGGAATACGACGCTGTATCGCTGGCTGAAATCTGATCAGTTTCCGCAGCCCGTCCGTTTAGGCCCCCGCTGTATTCGCTGGTCCGAGGCTTCCATCATTCGTTGGGAACAGCAGAGACAAAACCTCGAAACTTAATCTGTTTTATTTGCAAAGGGCTGTGAGCTGGCTCGCCTGCAGGCCAGCCCCGGCAAACCTGTTACCACCACAAAATGACCACCTTGAAGGCATAAAAACAATGGGTGACAAAAAAGAGCCGATTTATAAGTGCGGAAAAATTTATCGTGAACACTTTGACGAAAATGGCAATGAGCGTAAGCCTGCTGCAACGCCCGGTAGCGAACCATTAGCATTATCTGAGCAAATCGAGGATAAGCCTTCTGGCGACCATGCACAGCAGCATTTTTCTTTTACTGAGGCTAAGGTTACTGCCAGCGACAGCCTGTCTGATACGGAGGAAGGGATACTTTTTAATACTCGGCCTATTTCGCCAAATGACGCATTTCCTGCATCACTGGCTTCGGCTGTTAATGCAGCATGTATTGGTACAGAGGCTCACCCTATGGCGGTGGCCCTTCATTATGTTATTTATTTTGCCGCACATATTGGCCAGCATCGCTATGTTAAAATTGGCAATGAAAAATGCGGGCTGAACTTATACGGCCTTCTGGTGGGCCGCACTGGAAAAGTTAAAGGTACGGCAGAAGCCCAGGTATTGTGTATCGAACAGGAAGCAACTCAGCGACTGATTGCGAAATATGGTTATATACCGCCAAGGAGGCGATCAGGTTTATCATCTGGCGAAGGCTTGATTCAGGCAATCAGAGACCCTGAAGAGGATAATCAGGATGACCAGTGCCTTCAAGATAAACGCTTAATGGTGACAGAGTCGGAGTATGCCAATGTCCTGACTCAAGATCTGAGAGCCGGAAATACGCTTTCCATCGTACTGCGAGATGCTTTTGATGGTAAGACACTGGAGAATTCAACAATCAATCCGAGAATCGCCTCCAATCCCCATATCTGTATTATTGGCCATATTACTCCTGAAGAACTAAAAACTCATAAGGCATTTGGCAGGCAGAGTGCTAACGGGGCTTTGAACAGGAATCTGATTATCTATGGAAACCGGGGACAATATAAACCATCACCCCGATCATATTCAGACGCAGAGTTGACCGACTTACCCGACTGGTTCGCAAACAGCATTATTCGGGCCAGAGATCATAAAACACATGATGATGTGTCTGATGAGAAGGCGGGTAAAGAGGTCAGGATGTCAGCAGAAGCCAAAGCGGTTATTGATGCTGAGTATGAGCCCAGGGAGCGCGAACAGGATGCAATGCCGGAACTGTTAGCCAATTTGTTATCCAGGCAACGGGTATTTGTGCGGATCTTGTCAGCTCTTTTTTCCCTCCTGGATGATTTGGATGAAATTCAGGCTGAGCATGTCAATCAGGCTTATCGCTGGGTCGATTACTCTGCTGACAGTATTCGGTATCTACTGAACACTGCGGGTGAAGAAGCCAGACAGGTTGTGGTAAACAGCTTTGCCGAAAAGGTTTATGAGGCAATTTGTAGTATTGATCAAAACAATCGGGGAAAGGGGGCCAGCAGAACAGCGATCAGGGACTACTTCAACCGGAATCGGAGCGGTAAAGAAGTTAGTACAGCATTGAAAAAGCTGCTGGAAGAGGTTCCCCCCAGAATAGAGTTAATGGATGTTACCAAAAAAGGGCGGGGGGCAAAGCCTGAAATATATCGGCCTACGACCAAACGACCATGACGACATAATTCTTTAGATTGGCTGCTGGTTGGCTTGTATTGGTCGTGGCCCTAGATACGCTCTATTTTAAGCCACGACCGAATTGCCAGCGGCCCTTTAAGGTTATGTCGTAATACAGGCTTATGGGTCTTGTTCAATCGACGACATTATAAGTTCAGTGTTCATCTGGATTAGTGAATAATGTCGTCAATGTCGTCAATGTCGAGAGTCTGTCTGGGGTTATCTACCTGATAGAGTTGATGGTGTTGTATAGTGTCTGCCTGCTAATGCCATACTCAGCAGCCAGCTTATTTTTTTGCTCCCCAGCCTTAATTCGCTCTACTACCTCGTTGACCTGATCAGCCGTTAATTTTCTTGTGGCCCCGATCTGCTTACCCTGCTTCCTGGCCGCTGCAATCCCCTCCCGCTGTCGCTCCCGGATCATACTCCGCTCGAACTCAGCAAACGCCCCCATCATCTGCAACATCAGCTTGTGCATGGGGTTACTGTCACCGGTAAAAATCAGGTTCTCTTTATGAAACTGGATACTGATACCCTGTTCGGTCAGGTCTTCAACCAGTGTTTGCAGGTCTTTAAGGCTGCGGGCAAGGCGATCTATGGAGTGAACGTGTAACCGGTCACCGGACCGCAAATGGCGCAGGCAGGCTTTTAACTGGGGCCTATCGGTGTCTTTGCCGCTGCAATGGTCTTCAAAGGTGGTATCCAGGTCAATGCCTTCAAGCTGGCGGGCGGTATTCTGATCAATGCTACTGACCCGGATGTATCCGACATTCTGGCCTTTCACGTTACTGCTTCCTCTTACATCTTATTTGTGTAAAAGAAAAACTAGACTCAGATTTACAGTCTGTCCAATCAGGCAGTTTTGACTTTAATGGACACGGCAGATCAGAGGCTTATGAGGGCTTCGTACAGTGTCCATGAAGTGTACTTACCTTTACAGGGGCAAATGGCTTTTATTGCTGGTGGTTCCGGTTCGTTGCGTCTGTCGGCAGATGATATATTAAGTCTATTGATTGTCATGGAATGATAGCTATAAATGATAAGCAGCGACGGTTCGTTGATGAATACCTAATAGATCAGAATGCTACCCGTGCAGCGATTGCCGCAGGTTACAGTCCTCAAACAGCAAGGGTCCAGGGCAGTCGCCTGTTAACAAATGCTGACATTTCGACAGAAATACGGGCTCGTCAGAATAAGCTCAGCCGGGAGCTGAATATTACGGCCCAGGATAAGCGGAAGGGCAAACCATCCGTATCAGTTGCGTGACAATATTGATCAGCAGAAATGGTCTCGAAATCAGGTCCGGTTTTCCGATGTAGGCATCACACCAGGCAATCTCGCCCTTTTGCGGGAGTCGGGGCTGGTCAATCACGTTTCGGTTCCATAGACGACTGTGATGGGCACAAAGGTTTCTCAGGTAGTTAAGGGAGCGCAACCAGCTTCTAAAGACGTTGAAGTTTGCCACGCCATATTTTTGGGCAATCACTGTCTGGTCCGGCACTCGCATCATGGCAAACAGTTGGGAAAGCGCACCAAAATCCCAGACCTCAATGGCAACCCAGATGGGTAGATCTGCCCCATGAACCTGCTCGTAGTGTTTGACAAAGTCCTCTTTTGAACGCTTCAAAAGGCTCTCATACTTTTGCAGCCATTTCTGATGCTGGCTGTTTCGTTTGGCAAATGTGGGATGAAAGTTCTCGATATGCTGATAGGCAAACGTGTCTCGCTCACCCAGCAGATAAGCGATATCCACCCGCAGGGCGACTTCAATCCGTTCCAGGGCATCAAGCAATAACAGCCTCAGCTTTTTGTCGAACACGTACAGATTAACCGCATCAGCAAAATGCGTGTGATCGACAAACCAGTCCTCCCGAACCGTCTTGATTGCTCCGGTTTCCGTGTCCTGCGCCAGTCTGAACACGCGAAACGGGTACAGGTAGGCACTGAGGCGGTAATACCCGATACGCTGCAAATGGTTGATGGCTGCTGCTTCATCCGTCACCTTAAGGTTTCTCGATTGCAGGATATCAAGCTGCGTTTGAAAAGACTTCCAGGGGCGTTGGTAAACCATTGTCTCTCGTATCGGGTTGTTGGTGTTGTCATTGGGCGCAGGCCAGTCCATTGTGCCGGGTTTTATGGCAGCCCGATTGACTCCGCTTTCACAAGGTAGTGTAGGGGGGAGTCCGTTATCCATCACAGCATTTCCTAAACTTCTTGCCACTGCCCCACGGGCAAGGCTCATTTCGACCTATACCCCGTCCAGTTTGAAACCGTGGATATTTCTGGTAGTTAGAATCGCTAACCGGGCTGCTAAAGAGGGAGCTTGTCAAAGCCGATACCATGAACTACTATTCAGTCAGGCTTAACAGCCGGTTGATCCTTTGCCCAAGGCTCTGGATCGTGGCAGCGCCTCAGTCGCCATAAGACTGGGGCTTTTCTCTCTTCACCTGTTAACTTTTCCGCGTCTCAGCAAGATAACTTTCTCGCCTCAGCCTTGCGAGGTAGCTCCTGTCTGCCGGAAATGCAGTCACGAATTGAAAGGGCTCGCCGGGAGTCTTTGGATCATTAAAAACAACCACATATTGCTCTTCCACAACAACCATCGTACGACGCTTTGCCTGGCGCCCTCTGTCCGTTTTACGAGTTTGAGAGTAGCGTTGGATTGTCCCGGCAGACAGGGCCAGTACTTCTTTGATCCACAATATCCGTCTTGCTCTCTTTTTTGAAAATCCACCATCATTAATACCTGAATTGGTGCGGTAATCCTTTGACTCTGTGAACGCATGATCGAAAGCGTAGGCAGAAAATTGATAGTGTTGGCCATCCCAGCCAGTCAGAGTTTTCTTTCTTCCTTGCTCATCAAAAACATAGGTCTCAATATAGACTTGGCGATACAGTTCAATCAATTCTGCTTCGGTGTCAGCTTTTAAACGTAACTGAGGCCACAGGGATTCAGCCATCAGTGCCTCCCGGTGAAATGAAAAATATTGAATTTCTTTTCTCCGGGATAGGTAGAGGCCTTAAGCGTTACCCGACCTAAGCTCCTTGCCAGATCAGCTGCAAAAGAGTGTTTGCATAGGCTTTGAGTTCGGCCATTCCACTGGTAGCCGACAGCTCCAATAAGCAGGTCTGCCAATTGAATTAATGGCTGGTTATGGGAGCTGACAGGCTCCAGGCATTGAATATGAGCCCGACCAGACAGTTTACGGCTGAGGATTGTTTTCAAATCAGAGAAGCGTGAGCTGCTGGCATTCTGCTGCCAGTCTAGAAAAAGCCGATAACGATGCCCCGGCTCCAGCCAATGAACCAGCATTTGATAGTACATCTTGTAAAATCCCAGCTCTGAGTCCCCGTTATTGTAGGTTTCATTCTCAAAACTGGTACGGTCCACAACGATACAACGGAAATGCAAACAGGCCTCTTCAAGGAAAACCTGCCTCATTGTGTTATAAAACTCGCACCGATTGGGGGAAAGCCTTTTCCAGCCAAACTCACCATGGGTATTGTATTTAGCCTGAAGTGAGTGAATTCGGTGAACAATGCGCCTTTTTTGGTCCATTGGACATTGCAGGGCCCCAATGATGGCATAACGGTCAGCAGGATCGGATGTATGCCTGCTTTCATCACAATAGATATTAAAGACCGTCTGGGTCATGGCACCTCCGCATTATGCGACAATCTCAAAACAACAAACGCAGAGTTCTGTTGCTTGCCCTGAAGTTACCTGACTTCCGGGCCATACATTGTTACAGGACGAGTGGGATGACTGGTAGCCCATACTCATTACTGGCTGAAGCAAAAGGCTAACACAGAACGAACAGCATGGAATCAACAAAACATGATCAGTCTATGCAGCTTCACAATTAATGCCACCCCACCCGCATCAAGCTGGCAAATTCTCGCTGCGACAGCACCTGCGAACAATCCCGCCACTAATGCTCTGTCGGCTGCATCGAGGCGTTATAGCCCAGATCAAAGCCGGTATGCCGGCGATGGTCTTCCATAGGCTTGATAATGACTCAGGCACTGGCTAATAAATCCCTGTTGCCAGGGTTGCAGAGGCATGCCCTGACGGTACATCGGGCTTCCGATCAGGGCTGCCGGAGCGAGGTTTTCATCCTTATCCACATCGTCAACCTGTACTTCATGGCGATGCCCTCAATGACTGAAACTGGTCTACATTGTTTGGCAGGATTCCTGATCATTAACAATGCCGGTTCAAATCATGACTAAAGTGGTATTCAGAAAATTCTCGGAGGGTGATGTGATTGCCCTGTTTCCTGATGACGTGGCCGATAACCGGGGGTATATCTCCAGTTATCAGCAGCGGGGGCAGCATGGACCAGCCAGCCCGGCATTGATGGATGAGCTGACACCGGCAACCGTGGATGAGTACCAGCATCTGCTCAATGAGTTGACTCATCAGGTCGGCTATACCGACCTGAGAGTACATGATGAAAGCGGCTGAGGTTATACCGTGGTCTCGTTCAGTGGTGGCAGGGCCTTGACGATTCTCACGGTCTCGACGCTGACACGGACAATCCGTTTTACCAGATCGACGATGTAGCGAGGGTCTTCAGACCACTGGTTCGGATCGTTCTGGATGTGGCTGTTTTTGTCCACCGTGACCTGATATCGCTCCATCACCCACTCGATCGCCGATTTGCCGTTGACCACGTATTCGTAGGCTTCCAGCGGTATGCCTTCGAGGATAAGGTTGCTGTTGTAGACAATGACGGACTTGTCCTTGTCCTTGCCTTTTTTCCCGAACACCATTTTTGATACCCGGTAATCGTCGTCTTCAATCATCAGCAGGCTCTGGTTTTTACCGCCGTGTTCGTCTAGCGGGAACGGCTCGACGGTTTCGTAGTTCAGGTGCCATTCACTCAGCTTGCGGCCTGCGTCGCTGAATGCCCGGAAATCACCGGCAAAGGGGATGCGTGGTAGCATTTTTTTCAGGTCGGCGGCGAAGCGCTGCTTGTACTCGGTAGAGTGCAGGATGCCGTAGACGTACCAAAAGATGTCTTCTTTGGTGATGGTGGCATCGTTGTAGTGGTCTCGGAAGCTACTGAGCGCCCAGTCGCTGATGGCTTCGTGGCGGATGTAGCCATACTCGTCGACTTCGGCGGCTGTGGCGCCTGCAAGCATATCGCTTTGTTGTTCAGTGTCTTTAACTTGATCAGCTTTTTCGTACCAGTACAGATTGAAGTGGTTTAATGACTTAGGATACCTCGTTAAGCACAATAGTACCATTGATGACGAGGTAGAAAGTGACAAAGCAGCGTAAGAATTATT
>NZ_JBLYZG010000046.1:0-44639 GCF_049310245.1 Endozoicomonas sp. ALB115
ACATAGCTACGGCTATGCTCCCTCCGTTGTGCCTCGCATAGCACCTGCCCAAGTAGCCAGAAATATATGATTCCATATGGCCAGCTACTTACCTGGCCTGTGAATAGGGTGTGCAACAGCCCGTTTTGAGCAGGTGACTCAATTATTGATCACTTGTTGACAAAACTTATCCAATAAATCGGGATTTAAAACAATTTTTAATTTTTCACGTGTATCAGTAAGGCTGACTGTTGGGAGTGGGTTAAGCCAATCGTGTAACAAGGCGGAATTGGATTTACTCATATTTGTTACAAATGTTTTCAGATCATCATCTGCTAAATTATCAATCAAAATTTTCCAGTCAGGTGCAATAATGAGGTCAGGGCTATCTAAATCGAAACTCTGTCTACTGACATTGAAAAAATATTGGAACTGGAATGAATCACCGCTTTTCAGAATTCCAAAGGCAATCCGCGTATCTTGCCAGTCAGAAGTATCCGAATCACCATTATAAAATGAGTAAACTGTTTCTACTTCTGGCTCAGTGTCTGGCTTCAGTAAATGCTCCTTCAAATCTAAATCTGATGTTATCGGGACGCCCTTAATAACAATATCTTTTAAATCTACGTATTCATTGCAGCTTATATTGTCCTCGTCCTTTGCCTCTTGGGGTTTCAGTAATAACATCAGTGAATTTTTATATTTTATCAATTCGGAAAATTCTGTAAGAGTATGGTTTTTTTTCAATAAGTCGGTAATTTCATTAATAAACTCAACGGGGAATTTTCCATTTTTTTCAACAACTTTGCCAGTGTTTGCAATCAATGCAGGGGTAGCCTTCAGGTGGCTGACGGCTTCATCAGATGAAAAAGTATCAACGTTTTCAAATCTGAAGGTGTAATTATCCTGATCAGCTTCAGTTGAAACTCCACCTACTTGAGACAAATGAGTGTCAGCCGGGGTTGGGGATATATCTACACAAAAGGGGCCAAAATCGACTTGCCCGCTTTCAGTATCTTGAGAGTGTGCACTGAAACCATTGCCAGAATCAGGGCGGAGGTTTATTTTATCGAAATTCATCACAATTATCCTGAGAATTTATTATCAATATGAAAATATGTTGTTGATTTAGTTTCATTTGGTTAACTACTTATCACTTAAATTGACAAGATGTCGGGTAGGAAAGTTCAAATTCTGGGTCTAATAAATGTTAGACATAAGATAAAGAGTAATTTTTTGGCAGGCAGGAGAAGGAAAAGCTTTTCTTGCAGAAGTGGTAGAGGGTAACCAGCTTTATCGGGATATTCTTTTTTCCCGGTTGGAGCCCCGATGCATGGATGGAGTTTTCAGATGACGGCTCTTTTCAGGAGAAAGTTCTTACTGAAATAACAGCACAATTTACTGAAAAAACCGGCTTATGCTGCCGGTTGGTAAATAATGGTTTCCTGTAGCCTGGTTTCAAAGTCATCCCAGTCCATAGGTGCGCTGCTGATGATTTCCAGGCGGCTATCTGACGTTTCTTTAATCTCTATCACACTGACAATGCCATCCTGCATATTAAAACCTTTCACCCCCTGGTCTGTTTTTGCCACCGCTTTTAAGCGCTGGGCAGTTTGCGCATGAATCAGTGAAAACAGCCGGTCAAATGAAAACGAAGTGCTTTCAGAAAACAGCCAGCCACAGCTGAAATGATGCTGGCCTGTGTTTTCCTTGCGGAGAAAAAGCTGGCCTTCAGGTAGCTTGAGAACCATGGCTTCCGTGGTCTGGAGCTGATCAGGACTTTTCTGATGTGCATGGTGGGCTTTGGGGTTAACCGCCACACGATCACGGTGAGGAAGGTCCAGCCACTCTACGGAAAGTGCCCCCTGCTTTACCCAGGCCGTTTCTGGTTTTGGCAACGGTAGCTGGTCTGCAAACTGCTCAAAACGCCTACGGTCAGTTTCGCAGGATAAGTCAGTTTTGTTGGCTACCAGAACATCGGCCAGATGAATCTGATCCCGAAAATTGTCATTCTCAAGGTATCGGGTATCTTCAAGGTTGCGCGGATCCACAAGGCAGATACTGGCTTCCAGGCTCAGAATCTCACGGTAATACTCTCCTTGCAGTGTGTTAATAATTTCCTGGGGATGGCCCAACCCGGTGGGCTCAATCAGCAGCCGGTCCGGTTTGCTGCGGGCGATCAGCATATTAAGGCCAATCTGCATGGGGAGCCCGGCCACGCAGCACATACAGCCACCGGGCACTTCTCGCACGAATACATCATTACGTGCCGAAGAGCCCTGTAACAGGGCACCATCAATACCGACTTCGCCAAACTCATTGACCAGCACAGCCCAGGTTTCGTTTTCGGGCTTCTGCCTGAGTAAGTGCAGAATGGCGGTGGTTTTACCGGAGCCCAGGAAACCGGTGATCAAATTGGCAGGAATTTTTTTCTGCATTGTATTAACAGCCTTGCAATTTTCTGGAACTGGAACTTGAAATAGTATCGTGAATTATAAATGTAAGTGAATAAATTGGTGGTGATGTCTGCACGTTGGCTTTTTGCACTTATTGTATTACTCCAGCCTTTCATTTTTACAGGAAGTGCTATCTTGGTTGCTCAGAAGCTTATTGATCAGCCTGGCGTTTCTGATCATGGGTTCCTGAAAACCAAAACAGGGCTTCTAACAATGATTAACACCGGTGTGAAATCTGGAAGTTGTTGTCTAAGGCATCGCTCACCATGCTTGAATGGTGAGTGGAAGGACACTGGAGGGGCTTTCGGACGGACAATAAGATTAAAGACAGATGCAGAAGCACATATTGCTAAAGAGAAAGAGATCGAGGTGCAAAGTGATATAGAAACAGAGCTTTTTTCAAAGAAAATCATCTATAGAACCTTTGACAGACTAAATGGACAAAGAATAAAACCCGCTTTTCGAGACAAACTGGATGAATTTAAAAAAGATCTTCATGTTTTTGATGATAATCTGGCCGATCTTGTGGGGAGTAAGCTCCGGCCCTTCCGAATTACGATGATACCAAGCGAAGATAATGGTAAAAAATACAAAGAGGCGATGAAGGCTGCTGTTGATGCTGTTATTGCTGATATTCGAGGCACCTATGAAGAGTGGGTCGTTGAAGGCCTCGAAACGATATCCTCCGATATTGATGAGTTAGATTCTTATTTCTTTTCACTCATGCTGCAACGAATAGATGAGGGGTGGCAGAACCTGCCAGATGAGGATAGTTTTTTTGTCAATCCTGAGCTGATTGCCAAGTATCCGGAAAAATATCAGATACAGCGTATGGGAATGCAAGTAAGCCAATGGTTGTTTGGCGTAGGGATCGTTGCTGCAAGCTCATACACCCCTGGGGCTAGAGGGGTTATGCAGATGGATAAAGGAGATACCAGCAGCCTTTTTGGTTGGCTGATAAGTACAGCAATGAACCGGTACAATATCAGTCAGGATGAAGCTATTGCAAGAATTCTATCTCAGCCGGAATTCGTCACGTCGTTAAATGATGGGCATGAGCCTAAATTCGACGGATCGATTCTGGGAAATTTTGAAGGAGGTGGAAAAGTCCTTTATATGTCAGCAATAGCATTAGCAAATCGGTTTCATCTTAGTGAATATGCGGGTATGGCAACGGCCATGTTTTTAGCAAGAGTTAAAAGAGCTGTTTGCTCCCTGCCTGAATGTTTTTCTCAGGTTTTTTATCGTCATGTTGGTCGATAAAATAATTCGTCAGTTTATTCAAGGTTCGAGACCTGAAACCGGGACGTTCACATCGCATACAATTCATTAATAAAGTTTTTTGTGAACAAACCTGCCGCAATGCATTGGCGAATAAATGGTGTCAGTGGTTTTAAAGATTGGCTAAATAGCTGTGAAAGTTCCAGAAAATTCTGGCTCTCCCGAACTGGGGCAAGACCAAATTGTTCCCTTAGATAAGGTAGACTTTGACAGGCTGTAAATGTGTCATCGAAGCTTATTTGAGCGTGAAGTGCACATATAACTTTATTTACATTCTCCTGTGATTTTGGGTAGTAGCAGTCTTTCCCCGACCAGGAGGGTTCATAATGTTTCTCTTGCCATTGGTCCCATAGCCAGTCATCGGGTTTATTAGGGTTTCTTGCAGCGGTACTGACCTGCAGACGGTTCGGTTCAGGCAGTTGAAAACGTTTTATAAGATGATCAATCAGTGGACTGACAATCTGGTCTGCTTGACATTTATTCTGCTCAGCGGCTTGTAAAACAAGAGTAACAACATTCTGTTTAACGGTTGTTAATGACTTATTAAATGTCGCACTTTCCTCTGCCATTCCTGCCATGGCAGCATGGCCAGTGGGAGGGTCAGTCGATTGCATGGTATAAACAGTTTTATTATCTCCTATTGGATCAAGCATAAAAAAACCTTTTTGTTGAGACGTAGATAAGTAGCTAACCATATGAAATCATATATTTCTGACTCCTTGTTCAGGCACTCTGCTTCGTTACAACTCCGGTCACATAGCTACGGCTATGCTCCCTCCGTTGTGCCTCACATAGCACCTGCCCAAGTAGCCAGAAATATATGATTCCATATGGCCAGCTACTTATTGCTGTTCATGGGGGCTGAATAACTTAATCACTCTGCACAGACAAAGAACTTATGCTGTCAACGTTTAGTCTGTTTAATCCGCCAATAGTTCCCTTCGTAACCAAATGAAATATACGACTGCAGTGATGCATCCACTCTGTTGCGACGGCAACATCTTCAATTGCGGAGGCGTTTTTTTTTATTTACAGAACGATCTTTTCTTTATCCTGTCTACATGATTGTTAATCCAGTTAGCTTTCTTATTTTCAGATGAGCAGCTTTTTATACTCCAGGCTGTTTTGTACGGGACCGAACTGTGCAGAGACTGAGTTATAACCAACTCGTGGACAGGGCGCTTATCGACCGGGGCGATACAGTAAGCGCGACTGCCGAAGCGCATTTTTTTGCGGGCAGGAAAGTCAGCGTTGATCATGATGTCGTTCGGTCAATGTGCCTGGCAAACCAACACTGGTCGTTTAATGATCAGGCCAAAACACTGCTGGACGTTGCTGTTAACAGCAACTTCTCTCCAGCACTTGATGATAAAACCGGAATAAGAAGGTTTAACCTGTGGTTCTGGGGTGATTGTTGTCCGTTAGAAGATATAAAACCACCCTACATCTGTACCTGCAGGAAAGTGCATCAACTCTATCCAAGGCAGAAGGTGGGCGGTACCCTGATTGAAAACGAGCGCAGGGTTGTTAAAGTCGGCCCGACGGATACGCCCGCCAGCCTCAACCCCGGGGCGCTGCTGGCACTGGGCGCATGCCACCTGATTGAGTCAGAAAGGTTGCTGAAAATGCATGAGCAGCACCTGGAAAAGGCACCGGCTGATACCTCATCATCACTGCTGGAAAAGGCCAGCAGCAAACGCAAGAAGGCTTATAGGCATTGGGCGGCTGCCAGCATACTGGATGCCGGGCAAACCCGGAACCAGTTAAGATCCTGGTTGATACAGTACGCTTTAAACAACGGCGCAATCAGCCAGGCCAGTGATGTAGAGAAAATAAAACAGTTTCGCTCTGGTCAGCAGGAACGGCTGTCGGATCAATGGTTCAAACTACTCATCGACAGTGGTCTGTATCCCAACACCGAACCTTTGGCATCTCCCTTTGCCATAGCGCAACGGCTGGCTGACATAGCCCGTCAATCCACAGTAATCAATAATCTTTACCCTTACTCAGCCTGTGATTCGCCGGTTTTGCTGTTTTCCAGATATGAATTTCTGCTTTGGCACCTGCGTGATAAACCCGGTTATCTTCCTGAGCCAGACGATGAACACGGACTGCTATACAAGGCATTACATACTGCTATTGCTTATGACTACGCCCGCACGACTCATCAGTTAACAGCAATAAACCTGGGTGTGTCAGACGATGCATTTGCCGACCAGCAAAGCTCTACCCCAGCCAGTAAAGCCGCCAGTATCGTTACCCAGAGAGCCGATGTTGCATGGTTTAAGGATGTGGAAATGACCACTCAAACCGCTCAGGCAGTGTTTGTCAGAAACGAAAAAGAGGGCCAGGCTGCTTCCTCTGCTACCTGGGTTAAGGGCGAGACACCGTTTCCAAAACCGTTTCCGGAACCTGAGGACCTGGTGACGGCATTCGCTTATATTTTCAACGTCATGACCTACCCCAAACCTAATGACAAAACCCGCATTTACAACATGCCCCGGCATCGCCAGAAAGTGATGGAGGCTTTTCAACTGCTGAAACAGGCCGTGGGCAGCGAACCGCCCTTACCGGATAGTCTCCATGGTTACGCCTGTTTTCTAATGGGCTGGCTCCATGAGCAGCAATTAATTAACCATCCATCACCGGAGAAGGCGGCGACATGGTATGAACAAGCCGCCAGCCGGGGAAAATTCATTCCATTAAATCTTCGGGCCGGTGACCTGTTTGCAGAAATCGGCGACTACTGCAATGCCTGTCGATGTTATGAGCAGATGGATCAGCAACTGCAAACGCTGGTGGATCCCCCCGACGAGGACCCGGCAACGGAGGACTGCGGTTATCTCAGCCCGTCATTTCAGGATTATTTGCGGTCAAAAATTGAATATGTCCGAATCAAGGCAAAAGATACGCGCTACCTGCGTCGCCTGACACCAGAGGATATTCAGCAATACATCAACGGAGAGAAAGATAACCGTCACGGAACACGTCAGCGGAAAAATTCCCCGACCGAGCACCAGGGGCGTGAACCTGCCAGCAATCAACCGCAGTGCCCGGCAAGGCACCTTCAGCCAGCGGATGGCAGTGCGCTGTTTCAGGATAAGGGCGTGGATAATGATACCTGCAATGCCGACTGCAACATCGCTGCACCTGCAGCCGATCAAGCCCCGGGCAGCCCCGGTGCCCCAACGAAGCAACCACTGGTTCAGCAGGACAGGGCCCAACCACCGCTCCTGAAAGACGCTGACCCTGTTGCCAATAAAGAGCGCAGGGCAGACCTGCCCGGTTTTGTCAGGAATCGACTGACAAGTCAATGGGATCGTTCGGTACACAGCCTGTTACAGCAGTTTTTCAACCGGAAAAAACAATTGATTCACACCCATGAAGAGCAGATCGCCTGGCTCAGCCCAAAGCTGGACAAAATCCGCAGAAAGCACGGCAGCGAAGTCTTGATGGAACACCTGGCATGGGAACATATTAATGCAGCAGAGCAGCCATTGTTTGAGGATGTTGGGCATGGGCAAAAAAATGCTTGCAACTCGTGCGCTGCGCATCTGAACCAGGCTCGCGATCTGCTGTTGCAGAGCATCATCCGAAAAACAGGTATTCAATACCAGCAGCTACCGGATCCGGAAAACTTTGAGGTGGATGTATTGAGCATTGCTGAACGGGTCACCCCGAGCCTGACCCCCATTGAAATCACCGAATGGCTATTCGGTATTGTCTGTCAGGCCAGAAGTCTCGGGCATGTTTTCAGTACGTTCAAGCTGCTGTACCCCGGAAGTGAGCATATCGCCTCCCTCAACCGTGGCTGGTTCTCATTAAAGCGCCTCTACCGGACACCCTGAGGCTCCGGGTTATATTGATGGTGAAAGCGACCTGAACTTAACCGTTATCAGATAGTCAGAAGAGCAGTCAGCTATCCACTCTGTCCAGGCCCTCACACCCATGCAACCGATCCCCCGCCAGCGTCCAACATCTTCGTCCAACACGCATACCGCTGCCCGAGAAGCTGTCCGTAGCAGTTACATGAGCAGAAGCGTCTCGACGGTACCGGCCAGCCCAGTGGTATACCCGGGTAACAAGACCCGGGGATGCACCCTGTCTGATTACCGGATCTGCCAGTTCACTCAAGGTGCCATTCAGCTCGGCAATAGCCTGATACGCAATCTGGCAGGTTTTGCCTTTCAGCAAATAATGGATTCACCGGAGATTGGTCTCGTCTGTCCGGGGTTAAAAGAGAGCCTGGTGGTGCTGTCTGCATTACCTGCGCTGGTCACGGCTAATCAGGGATGTCTCGATAGAGAAGTGCCGTGCAGCAACGATGAATGCATCCAGAAAAATCGGGTGTGTGACGGCACATTCGATTGCTTTGATAAGTCAGACGAAGGGGCACATTGCTCCGAAAGGCTGAGCCAATGCTATGAGAATATTCAGGATAACTTTATTTGCAACAATGCCATACAGTGTATTCCTATCAATTTGACCTGTGACTCACTGTACGATTGCGCGGATGCTTCTGATGAAGCCGTGGCTTTGTGTGACTCTGTACCCCCGCACCCCGTGCGGCCAATGCCCTTTTTTTTCGCGATGTTTGGAGGGCTGTGCTGTGCTTTGTTAGTGAGCAAATACTGTAGAGCTGTTTATCTGAGCGTTAAGGCTTTGCGGACCACCAATCCTGAAGCTTCAACCTGTCGTCTTTTACAAATGGCCTCAGTAAAGCCGTTTTATTACCGATTTCCTCACCAGCCTGTTACGATTGATACACGCCAGGATGATATTACGCCACCAGCCCCAGAGCGCCCTGCACAACGGCCGGAAGCACAGCGGGCGGTCCACCCGCAGGCAATGCATTTGCCCACCTCCAACCAGCAGGCAACTGAATTGCTTACCTACCAGCAGGCAATTGAGCTGCCTACCTACCAGCAGGCAATTGAGTCATCTACCTACCAGCAGGGAGCTGAGCTACCTACCTACCAGCAGGCAATTGAGTTATCTACCTGCCAGCAGGCAACTGAGTTACCTACCTACCGGCAGGCAACCCGGAGGCTCCCAACTTATGCAGAGGCCATTGCCGAGACTTTGGTTTGAACGACGGGAAAACCATGCCATACCAATGTGGGCAGGCTTGGGAAAGGCAGTAAACCGTAGCGTATGGAATGCAATATATTTCTCTGACGTTTTTGCAACTTTAAACCAGTGACATGAACTCCAGTTGATTTCAGCCGATGAGGAAATACAGGAATCAAAAGTTGATCAAAAATCACAGGATATAAACATGCCACCAGGGATTGAAGGCCAAAGACCGGTTGGGGGTAATACCTCAAGCAGTGAAGGTGGTGCAGTAGAGCCGACGGAAGAAAACAGCAACGCCACATACCGGGGGGCACGGGTTTCCAGGGTGAGTGAAGTCGCTAAAAAGAGTCAGGTATCTCAAGATGAATTGAGTGAAAAAAATGACACGCTGATTGAACATAGAGAGATCAAAAAACAAGACAGCAGCACTGGCGCGTCAGGTCCTTATAGTTCTGCCAGAATGCGCAGACGGGCAAAGCAACGTGAGGCAGAAGAGGGTATGAAAAAATACCTCTCTGCTGCGGATAGCCAACATCAAGACAGGAAGATAAGCGAAGAACTCAACGAGGCTGCTGAGGATTCGGGTATCAGTGAGGATGAAAGTATTGATAGCCCGCCTCACTCTCCCAAAGCCAGCAATCGAGAGCGAGAGTACGATAGTGGTATTGAGGATGACGCAAGCTCGTTGAGTGGTCTGGCCATTCAAGCGATAGAGCCTGGTCCCATAGCCGAAACCGGGGTGCATGCTCCAGATCTGCAACAAGAGCGCCCACTACCGGCACGAACTGAAAGTACCAGCCCCCTGAAAAAGGTATCTAAAAAAAGGAAGCGGCAAAGGCAAAAAACGGGCATTGATAAAGGCAGTGCCAATCAACGGGTGAACTCTGACCCCGGTGTGCAAACCTCCAGGCTGCCAAATCATGATGCGTTGCTTGCTGGCTGTCAGCGCCAGGCTAAATCAGTAGAAAAACTTGATGAAAATAAAGGCAAAAGGGAAAGTGAGCATTTAGAAGAGCTTGGCAGGCTTGAGGCGGTGTATGCTGAAAATACCCATAATGATGACCGTGGAATTGAACATTATCTGTTGAGTGGCAAGGCTGCCATGGGGATTTCAAGGGGAAAAAAGAGACTGCAACAGGAACTGAAACAAAAATCCCGAAAAGAAGGCGTGGAGTCGGTAAAGCTGGGAGCGGGTAAGATTTTTCAGGAAATAGTAGACCGGGCTATTCACCAGAAAAGACCGCTTCACCCGGTACGACGAAAGCAAAAAACACCGGAAAAGGAACCTGTAAAAGATATTGTAATGGATCCTGTCATGGCAAAGGTTGAAGGAGATTTCAACGGTACTGATGAACTGGTGAAAAGCCTTGAGTCTGAATTGTCGTTATCCACCGCCAGCCAATATGCTGCCGCAAAAAAATTATTTGTGGAACAACTGGATAGGGCTCAGTGGGCAAAGGAGGCTATGGAGGAAACCCACTCTTTACAGAAGCAGATCCAGACATTAAAGGCCACTTTGTTTGAGGAACTGAATATTCTTGGGCATAACGGCAGTGAGCCAATGGTTGATCCATACATTAACGACAGTGCCTATGTGTCTGCCCTTGAAGCAGCCGTTGAAACAATAGGTATGGGGCCTTCTGCAGCACGGGAGCATCTGGAAAAACACCCTGCACTGCAAAAACATCTGGAAAAAGCGGGTTATCAGGAAGATCGGGATTCTTCAGAATACCTGGAGCATCTGTACAAGCTGGATGATATGGAGCATCTCAGTGACAGGGAATATCTGCAAACGCTGAAATACCTGAAAGATCCACAATATGTGTACGGTTTCCGTAAAGAATTAAGGGTTGAATGGCTGGCAAAACATCTCTCACAAACATTTCGACGTTATTCAGATGCAACAAAATGGCATCTGGACTTCAAAACAAATATGAGGGGCTTGCTGGATACGCTCAATTCCCGGGAGCAGAATGTTGGTAACAAGCTTAAAGATGCGGCAGAGCATTATGAACAGCGCTGTAAGCATTTAAAGGAAAACAGAGAGCATTTAGATAAAGTGATGAAAGCTTACGAGGAAAATGGTAGCGATGGTGTTGATATACTCAAGCACAGAAAAGTGTTAACCAGGGCCAAAGCGCTCAAAGAATTGATGAAGCCGGTACATGATCAGATCAGGCTGGTCACCAGCTATGACGACCCGGAGATGCAATGTGCCTATCTGCTGAAGCAGTGTAATGACCTGGATAAACAACATGCCTCTGTTCAGAAATCGATTCAGGAATGCCAGAAAAAGCTTGATAAAGCTGAAAGTAAAAATAAAGGCAAAAGTAAAAGCAAACCTCTCGATGATGTTCAGAATAAAATGAATGACCTGAAAAGAGAGTCTGCTGACATTGTCAGGCAATCTGATGAACGAAAACAGGAGTATATGGATTTTAATAAAGCGTTAAACAGTTATTATAAAATTCAATTCGATATGGATATTAAGCTGGTTAACCAATATTCAGATCCCAAAAGGCAGTGTGCCGATATGAAGGTGCAATATACCGCTAAGGATAAGCAGTATGTCTCTGTTCAAAAATCCATTAAAAAGTGCCAGGGGAAGCTTGATAAAGCCACAAACAAAGGCGGTGATCTGGAGGGTATTCAGAATGAGATGGATAATCTTGAGCGTCAGTCTGCTGAACTTGAAACCGAGTCTGCTGATTTGAAAAGCAAGCATGCAGCACTTAGTCAAGCGTTAAAAAGATTGGATACCATTCAAATGGGTTTGAATAATGAAGAGTCATTGGATTTGAACAAAGAGGAACAATTGGGCATGGATGGTGAATAATCACTCACTAACCGCTGCCCGCAAAAGCACAAGTGGTTCTGGCTTTTCGGGCAGCGGGTAGCGTCGTCTGTAGAAATGTAGAAGTAACCTGGAGTTGCGGTGACATGATCACCATGAGGTGCGCTGATCCGCGTTGCCGACAAGCAGTTCAAACTGACACCCATTGGCCGTACTGACCCTATTTTCCTGCATTTTTGCCATCCAACCTGCACCGGTCAGGAACAGCAGGGTATCAATACCTCCCGGGATCTATCCATTGCATCCATAATGATGTGAACTTAACTGTGATCTGATGGTCTTTGATAAGCACTGAGTATTCCTCCCCAAGCAGGTCCTTACACCCATGCTACCGATTTCCTGCCAGCTTCCATTATCCCCGTCTACACCACAGACCATTGCCCGTGGTACTGTTTGTTGCAGTCGCAGTCGCAGTCGCAAGAGTAGAACCGCTGATGGCAGAACCATCTCGAAGGTACCTGCCAGTCCATTGGTATATCCGGGCAACAAGACCCTGATATCTACCCTGTCCGATTACCGGGTCTGCCAGCTCGCTAAAGGTGCCATGCAGGTCGGCAACAGCCTGATGCGCAGTGTGGCGGGTTTTGCTTTTCAGCAAGTAATGGAGTCACCGGAGATTGGTCTCGTCTGTCCGGGATTAAAAGAGAGCCTGGTGGTTCTGTTGGCATTGCCGACACTGGTCTCGGGTTATCCTCAGAAGAAATGTGAAGATGGAAAAGTGTGGTGCGATTCTACTGAGGCTTGTCATCGTGGTAAGAGGTGTGACGGCATCGAAGATTGTAATCCCCCATATGATGAAGTTGATTGTACCAGGTTAAGCCAATGTGAAGTGAAGGATGACTTTCTTTGCCCAAGCCGTATGAAATGTGTCCCCTCTAATAAGATGTGTGACTCAGTTGACGATTGCGGCGATTGGTCGGATGAATACTACTGGAGGTGTGGGGATAAGTACACCCCGCAGGCAACTGAAACCTCACCACCCACTGTGCTGACACCTGAAAGCAGCACTGGGGACACATCGTTACCAGCGTACGATAGATACTTGCACGCGTCTCCCTTATTTGTGGTGCTTGGTATATGCTGCGCATCCGCAGCTACTTTTTACTGTATTTCCGTTTATCGAAGCGTTAAGGCGTTGCGGTCTACCAACCCTGAAGCCTCAACCCGTCAGCTTATACAAATGGCCATAAGACAGCTGCATAATTTCAGGCATCAACACCAGCCTGTTCCGATTGATGCCCACGAGGATGCCATTGTGCCACCAGCCAGCCCGGGGCATCCTGGCCAATCGTCGGAAGCTCAGCAGGCCTCCTGCCAGCAGGCAACGGAGTTACCTACGCAGACAAACCGGTTGCCTACCTATCAGCAGGCAACCGGGTTACCTGCCTACCAGCAGATAATCCGGGAGGCCCCCCCAACCTATGAAGAGGCCATCGCCGAGACCAGGGGCTGACCGGTGGGGGAAAACCATGCCATACAAAGTGGGGAGTCCGGGGGAAGTCTGCAAAGCAGCTTTTGATCTGTCTTTTGCGGCAATCTCGGGACCGTGTGAACGAGATGTTTGTGTATGCATAACAGATCTTGGCTGCACTATAGTCTGGGTGCTACATAGTGAGGACTTATTCCCGTGCTGGCAATCACTTCCATAATATCCTCATTCTGGTAAACCCCGCATTGCAGCAGCAATGTTTTGAATCCCATGGCATTGCCTCCCAGAATATCGGTATAAAGGGTATCCCCGACCATCAGGGCTCTGGATGGATCGGTAATCTGATGTTGCTTGATAGCCATTGAAAAAATGACAGGATCGGGCTTGCCGAACAGCACAGGTTTTGCCTTTTGAATGGTTTGCTCTACCAGGTCAGCGATAAAGTAGCCCGGTGTTGCGGTGACATGGTCACCATGGGGGGCACCGATGTCCGGGTTGCCGACCAGCAGTTCAAACTGACGTCCATTGGCCGTAGTGACCATGTTTTCCTGCATTTTTGCCGTCCAGCCTGCACCGGTCAGGAACAGCAGGGTAGCAATATTTTCCGGAATCTCGCCATTACAGCCATTCAGCCGGACCATGCCTTCCAGCAGGTGGTTGGAAGGGTGCTCCAACGGTGCAATGACGCCAACACGGTTACGGTTCGTGAGCCCTTGCAGGTACTGTTCAGTGATATCAAGACTGGTCAGTACTTCATCTGCGGTGAAATCAAACCCCCGGGATTGGTACTTTTCTGCGGCAACGGATCGGTTGGTCAGGGTGTCGTTGGAGACAACGCAGAATGGGATATTGTTTGCCCGGAGCTGCTGAATGGCCTCAGCGGCACCAGCAATAGGCGAGCTGCCCCGGCAGAGGACGCCGTAGGAGTCCAGCAGGATCAGGTCAAATTGCGCCATGATATCTGCCAGTCCATCAATAAACACCGGGGCAGACTGCGGGTTGGCAATGGCTGGATACCAGTCAGGATGACGGGCGTATATCTCGTTCAAAGAGTCGGGAGAAAGAACAATCATGGAGCGTTGCCTGATGCTGAAAATGAACGTCACTCAATGCATCTGATTATATCAGATGTCCGACAGGTAAATATCTATAAAGCATTTCATACGTTAGCCCCGGACAAGCAGGATATTTTTTTTGTGCTAATTTGAAATTTTCTTTCTTTAGCCCTTGAGGTGTTTGGTTGTGAGGCTGAATTGCATTGTTAAAGCCCTTTGTTTCCTGTTGCTTGCCGTCTCGATATATGGCAATGCGGCCGGTCCGTTAATGACGCATTCTTTGCCGGTTTTTTCAGAAGATCAGGGCGTCAGGGATTCGATCATCAAAATCTATACCTCATTCAACCAATATGACCACCAGAATCCATGGAGCAACGTTGGCCCAAGGCAGAAATATGGTTCCGGTGCCATTATCCAGCTGCCAGACAGTGGCCAGAGGGTTGTGCTGACCAACAGCCATGTAGTCAGTGCCCATACCTATATTGAAGGCAGGAAAAATGGTCAGACGGACCGTTACAAACTCAGGCCCCTGTGGGTTTCCCACGAGTTGGACCTGGCTTTGCTGGTGCCTTTCCATGACCATGAGAATGCGCTGTTTTTCAGCGGTACCAACCCTATCCCCCTGGGTAAGCTTCCTCCTCTGCAAACGGATTTGATGCTGCTTGGCTATCCCATTGGTGGCGATACAATCAGTGCAACCAAGGGGGTTCTTTCCCGTCTGGAATATCAACCTTACAGTAATTCCGGCTTCTCATTTCTGGCCGGACAAATTGATGCCGCCAGTAACCCGGGCAACAGTGGTGGCCCTGCCGTGGTTAATGGCGAGATCATTGGCGTGTTAATGCAGGGTTACAGTCCTTTCGAAGCCAGTAATATCGCCCATATTGTGCCGGTGAATATCATAAGACACTTTTTACAGGATATTGCTGATGGGCATTACAGTGGGATTCCCAGCCTTGGGATTGAAACGGAAGAGCTTGAAAATGGCTTTTTTAAAACCGTCTATGGGGTGAAAGAAAACAAGGGCGTTCTGGTTCGCCATGTCATACCGGGTTCTGCGGCTGACGGTGTGCTGCAGCCGGATGATGTTATCCTGGAGCTGGACGGGTATGCCGTTGGCCATGATAAAACCATTGTGTTCCGGGGCAGTGAGCGGGTTTCCATGGATTATGTGGTGCACTCACGGCAGGTTGGAGAGGAACTTGGCGTTCGGGTCATTCGTGACAAACAGGTCCTTGATCTGACGGTTACGCTCACTCAGCCGGTCAATAATGATTTGTTGCTCGGCTTTGATGGTCAGTCTGCTCCTTCATACTTTATCTACCAGGGACTGGTGTTTACCAAAGTGACCCGGGAGCTGCTGATGGGGGCTGGCCATGACCTGATTTCCTACGCAGGCCTGACGCCGGTATTGCTCAATAATTTCCGGTTTGCCAATGAAGATGAAGTGGTTGTCATCCTGAAAGTCCTGCCCCATGAGGCCAACCGGGGTTATCACAATATCTTTCTGAGAAGGGTTGACAGTGTTGGCTCGGAAAAAGTCAGAAACCTCAGGCAGCTGGTCAACCTGATCGAATCAACAGAGGAGGATTTTCTGGAACTCAACACCGGCTACAGGGGGCTGGAGAAAATTGTCCTGAATACTCACCTGGCAGATACCGTTAATGGGGAGGTCATGTGGCTTAACGGTATTCAGCATGATCGCTCTAAAAACTTCCGGACAAAAAATGCAGTGCTGCAGGTGGTAATACCTGCAAAAGTGAGTAAGTCATGAATGTTTAACATTTTATCGACTGCCTGAATGATTCAGCTGTTTCAGTATATCAGTACACATTTTGGTCAGCCCATTCATTAACGATATCAGTGGAAATGTTGAGAAATCGGCTCCAAAGATTAACTGGCCATAAATATCATAAAAATTCGCGTGACGTGTGCAGGCATAAGCGTCATAAGGGTAGAGCGCTTTACTGAGGTGCTGCTGATCGTTTATGTGGTTCATATAGCAGTCAGTGGGGTCATACTCGTCCAGAGGGAGTTGGGCAAACCCGGGTGCATCCGGCTGCAATGCGGTCCAGTAGAGAATTTCCTGCGCGACCCGGACAAGCCAGGCCTGATACTCGTTATCGTCCCGTCCGAGGAGAAACCGCAGGCTGATCGGCGCGGCTGCTGTGGGCATAAGCCCCAGCAGAAACTGGTTGCAGGCCGATTCAACAAATGCGGCTGTTTCGTTAAGTGCCTGAGGGTTTTTGTAGTGATAACCGGCAAAGCCCTGACGTAAGCGTGACCTTACCAGTACCGCCGACACAATGATTTCGCAAATACTGTTAGCCAGGGCAATGCGTTGTGAGACCTTGGGCATGTAACAGGTTTCAAGCGTGTCTTTCTGTCGTAAACAGCTGTGGATATGGCCAAAGCGTTCATAATCACCCAGGTCACGCATGCCACAGTGACCGAAATCAATCTTTTCGGTGGCCTGAGTGTTCCATGCTGTCAATTTGCCTGCGTGTACGTTGTCAGAGATCAGATTCATGGCCGAATGCAAGGCGACCCAGCCCCGGCCTGCCTCAGTGTTGTGCAGGCACTGCAACATACTGGTCGGTACCAATCCCATGCTGGTCATGTAACCTGCATCGTGACAGGCCCTGAGGATGCCCTGCTCCGGGCGCTGCCAGGGGCAGTCCTCTGCTGTGTCTGGCGAATGGGCATACCGGGCATAGGCGACGGGTGCTGTGTAACAAAAGACATTGATGTATCGCTGGCCATGGCTTTCGGTGATCTCCACCGGGTCATCAAACTGGTTAATCAGGTACTCCAGGTCTTTGCCCAGGGGGAGCCGCATAAAGTCGCGATACTCTGGTAGCACGCTATTAAATTTACCTGCCAGCTCGGGAGTATTGGCGATGACTTGATAAAGCAGGCCCTCCCTGGCCAGTGTCTCAAGGGGTTCCCCGGCTCTCTGGAATTTAAAATAGATGGCCTGGCCACCGGCTTGCAGACATTGCATCGTCCGCCCACCGACTATCCGGATTGCTGGGTTGTTTGCCTGGCCAAGTGCTTCGGGGACATCCTTCAGCCCGAACGATGACGGCATATTTTCGGCAATATACCGGTTGATCTGCTCCCCATCAGCGGCATTGGGCAGTGCAAATCCGGTAACCTGGTGAGCGGTAGAAATCAGGGGTATCAAAAATAGATTGGTACATGAGATGGGTAAAGGAGACTGCTGGCAGATCAGTGGTGCCGCCAGGGCCTTGTCTGGAAAGGTATAAGTCGGGGCATCTAATGATTCAATGAAGCTTATTTTGTCTTTCAATGAAATATCGGGACAGGTTAAAAACTTCAACTGAACATCCGTTGGTACATAGGGTAATTGATTAAGCTTGATCAATCTGAATAACAGTCTTTCCTCCTTCGAACATAAAGGTTTAACGATCTCTTTGGTAACGGCTGCCATGAGACAAAGCTCATTGAAACTCAGGTGTTCCAGGGAAACATGTTGGAATGCCGACAGGTTATTTTTTAACGCCGCATCAAGGATTGCCCCTTTTTTAAAGTCGCTGGGTACATATCGCAGCGCTTCGGAAGACAGACTAACGGCCAGGGCATACAGCTCAGACGCCTTATCAGCACCTACCCACTTTGAAAGGTTGTCAGTTGCAGCGAATTTAAGAGGGTTGTCCCTGTACTCTTGGCTGGTAATGACTGATTTGAGGAAATGATCAGTAATATATTGTTCTGGAATATCATACAAGACAAAGTATCCACTGGTACAGGCAGTACGGTATATTTCTGTTCGTTGTGTTTCCGTTAGAAATTTGGGAAGCGTCCCGGATAATTTTCCACCTTTAGCCGCGGCCAGACACATATCGAATGTTTTGACGGCTTCCGGAATGAATTCGAGTGCTCTGGCATTATTATCAACAGCCAGTTGGCATAATTCAGCGGTCTTCAGTTGTTCAGGAACATACTCTAATGCTAATCCATTACGTCGACAGGCTACCTGACAAAGTTCTGCTGTTTTTTTATGGTCCGGGTAAAATTCCAGGGCCCCGGTGTGTTCGATGGCGATGGTTAATAATCGGTCACTGACGGGCTTGTTCTCCGGGTAATAATTCAGCGCAACGTGGGATTTTTTGCAGGCAATTTCAAAGTGTGCATCAGTTCTTGCTGCTTCGGGAATGTATTTAATGGCTCCTTTATAGTTTTCAAGGAGGAAGTCAAAAAAACCATCGTTCAGCCATTGTTTGATTATCTCACCAGGTACATGATCAATGGCATTAAGCTCATCAATGACCAAAGCTCGACACAGTTCGTTGGTTTTCATACTGTCGGGTATGTACTGTATATTCGCATAAGGCGCTGTTACAAATGCCTGTATACACATTTCTGGTGTTAACTTTTCCAGGGGTACTTCACTAAAAAAACAAGGATCATTTTTGATTTTTAAAAAGTAATCTTCACTATCAAGCTGATCCGGACTGACCCCGGGCGGAAACTCCCCGAAGTATTTGATAAATGTTTTATAGTCACTGACCGGCAATGGCTGCTGTTTGTCCGTGGATTCGGCAACTCTTTGCAGCAACGCTTTTAATGCATCACCAAGATTGCCTTGTGGCAGGTCATGGGTGGCACCGGGGCAGGCTTGCACACGAGACCATGACATAGGGGTGGCTGTATTGGCAGAAGGATAAGGTGTTGTGCCGACGGATAAGCCGCCTTCTACACAAGTCCCTGGAGCCTCTTTAACAAGGTGCTTGCACCAGAGTTGACCTGATGAATACCCGAATTGATCCATCTGCTGGGATTGATGTTCCCGAGTTTCCTTCGGGTTTTGATCAATAGGGGGAGATGGGCTCCCTGAAATATTCATTTGCTGACAGCCTTGTAATAATACGCTTTGTGTTTATATGGTATTTAAATAAACTAAGATCTCAAAGTTAGCAAAAAGTTCCAGAAATCATAGTTGCATCAGGAAATAGTGAGTGAAAAACAAGGGGTGAAGCTTTACGGGTAGCAGGGAAGTTCAGCAGGTGGCTATTCTCAGCAAGTCTCTCAGGGAAGCGCCGCCCCTTTAAGATAGCAAGGGGAGCACCGGCAAGTTCAGGCCATTGTAGCCATATCTTCAGGCAGTGGCGTCAAGCTTTTAAGCAGCGTATCAGCAGCACTCCGGGCGGCTGCGCCACTTTTATAGTGCCCTCGAACCATGGCATCACTGCGCTCTAGCCCGAATGCCACGGCAGTGTCATCTGAAGGATTGGGATCGTCTTTCTGTGCCTGTGTTTTCAGCGACAAAATCTGGGCAGCTTTCAGGTATGACTTCAGGTTTTCCTGTGAGGAGTCCGTGATGATTGCAGCCAGCACCAGTGCCTCAGTGCTCATTTCTGATACCGGGCGGGATAATGCCTGTATTACCTTTTCCATCTTATCTTCCGGGATTTTGCCTGCTAATACAGTGGCCAGTTGATCATTCTTGACAAAATGCCGTTCCAGTTTGCCGGAATTAAGCAGAAATTCACCCCCTGCCTTGGTAAAAACGAAATGGTTAGGGGATTTGAGATAAATGGCAAAATAGGCCAGGTCCTGCGCCTTTCCAAACTTTCGATCCGTGATGAATTTCGGGAGTGGGCCTATATCGGTACCCGATGTCATCTGGTTCTTCAGGAGGATCAGTGCATCTTTAACGGGCTGTCTCAGGTCTTTCGGAAACCATTCTTCGACATGCTGTTCTACAAAACCCTGCCGTTCAACGCCCATACTAAAGGAACCGGAACGCTCGTTATTGTCTTTCCTTGAGTTTGCCCCCAGATCTTTTAGCAGATTTTCCAGAATGTGTTCTTCGTTTTGTATGCCTTCTGAGTCACCCCCTTTTTTTACGAAGGCGGAAATTTGATTTTGCAGACTTACGACTTGTTGGAGTATTTCAATGCTTCCCTGGTCGGCAAGATTGCACTGGGCCAGGGCAATGGACAGGAAATTCTCTTTATTCTCCCTGTCGCTTTCACTGTCGCGAAAAATGCCAAAACGGTCCACCAGTGCTTCGGTGAGTGCCTGTTGCGCCTCAGGGTTCTTGGATAACTCACTTTTTGCCGCGCTTAACCGGTCGGCAAAAGAGTCCTGAAGCTGTTTTAGTTCCGGGGGGACGAGGGGGGGGGAAGTTTGAACGTCGCTTGCGGTGCTGAACTCAGGTGGAATTAGGCTTGCGGGGATTTGGGTGGATTGTGGAATCATCGCAGGTGCTCCTTGAATTCATTGTATAAATTAGTGTGTAGGTATATCCGCATTCGTGGTAATGCCTTAATATGACCGGACAGATACTGATAAGTTCAACAAAATAGCCAATTCGAGCAACCAGCCACCACGGTCATAATCATTCCTCGCTAACCACACAACAGATGGCTAGGAGGCTGTCCGAGAATAGCGCCCGTAGCGAGGATGGCAGAAAATTGAGGATAAAAATTTCGTTTTGTGAGGTGAATAGCGGGGCTATTTGCCGAACAAAACGGAATTTTTAGACCAATTTTCTGCCACCGCAGTAGGGCAGTCTATTCTCGGACAGCCTCCTAGGTTCTCTACTGCCAATTGGCAAACAGCTGTAATAGAATATGAACGACAGAATAATGACAATAAAGTGTTAGGGAGTATGAGCCATGTCAGATCCGCAGAAGCATATACTGATCGAACAGCAGGAGGGTATCCTGACGATACGCTTCAACCGCACTGAGAAAAAGAATGCACTGACCACAGCGATGTACGCAGCCATTCTTGACGCACTGATCGCCGCTGATCAGGATGACAGTGTTAAAGTGATTCTCTTTGCTGCCCAGCCTGATATGTTCACTGCTGGCAATGACCTCAAGGACTTTCTGACCCGGGACACCTCTGAAGAACCGGCAGCCATAAAAATGCTACGCCAGCTCGCGGTACAGAAAAAGCCGATTGTGGCAGCAGCCAGCGGTATTGCCGTGGGTATCGGCGTGACGTTATTGCTCCATTGTGATTTGGTTTATGTGGGGGAAAACACCCGGCTGCGTTTGCCTTTTGTGAATCTCGCCGTGGTGCCGGAAGCCGCCTCCAGTTTGCTGTTGCCGGATATTATGGGACGACAGCGGGCTTCAGAGCTGCTGATGCTGGGTGATTTCTTTGATGCCCGGCGCGCCCATGAATATGGCATTGCCAATGCGGTAATAGCCAATGAAGAAGTCTTTGATTTTGCCCTGGCAAAAGCTAAAGAGCTGGCAGCAAAGCCCCGTGAAGCACTGTTGCTGACCAAACAGCTGATTACCCGGAACCGTCGCAGCGATGTTCAACAACGCATTGATGATGAAGCGATCGTCTTTGCTGAGCGAATGGTCTCCGAAGAAGCTCGACAGGTAATGGCGGCCTTTTTTTCCGGTAAGTCTTAGTCAGGTATACTGAGACAGTACGGTTATGGTTCTCACCTGACAGGGATTCTGGTTGCCATGGTATCGCCACTGGTAGCCAGCAGTGCGGGAGCTGCCAGTCATCACCATTCCACCTCCCAGGTAAACTGCGCAGCCATTTTGAGCAGCAGGATTTTCATTGGAATGCTCCGTAATACCCGATGACTCAAAATAGTCCTGCTATTATAACAAGCGAAATTTCTAATTCCCAAATGGTATGGCTCCTCATTCTATCTTGATCAAATGTCCAAAATAGCTATCAGGAATGCGGTATCATTAATTTCAAAGTGAACTAATGGAAAAATAGTTTATCTAAAATATGTTCTTACCTATAAAATTTCGGGAGCCTTAGTGTTTTGCCTGTTGATTCATCTATTAAGCCAATGACGGTGTTGGAAAAGTCGGTTCTGGCGAATGACACCTTATTAATCCGTGATATTAAAAGATCCAAATCACGCTATGTGATTGATGGTTTGTCGCATGTTGTTTTGCAACTCCCCAATAAAATTCGGGATCCACTGTTGCCCCCTTTGCCTTTATTAAAGTTAGAGCAACGGCACAGTGTAGGTCGAATAACGTATACAAATGATCCTGAACAGCAATTTGGGTCTATTGATCGAGTAATGACCTTGCTTCTGGATCAAAATGATAATGCTGCATTTAAATGTTACCTTGAACCAATGATGGCTGATAACGTTGATTTACCAACAACGGAAGGTAGTGGAGAGTCAGAGTGTCTGGATGCTTCTTCAGTAGTCACTGTGCTTGATGCCCTCTCTGCTCATGCCAATGTAAACGAGGTACGATGCTCAACCAGCCAGATACTGAAGAAGGGCAGCTATCTTGGGGTTTATCATCCAGATTTAGCAAATCATGACAAGACGAAACTTCATTACAGTGAGGGGCAATTCATCACATTATCCTCCGGTGAAGGTGTGATATTGGAGTATAAATTCTCTGATGAGGGTTTACCATACTGGGAAATAGTGGCTACCTATCAAAATAAAGATCTAACGGTTCAGATGAACCCTCTGCTCCAGGAGACACTTGATTTTAAAGATATAGCGATAAGTAATGGGCAATACCATCTTCCGGTCAGAGCGATTGAAGAACTCTCTGTGCTTAAAAGAAAACATGGAATCTGCCCTGCGGTCTTTAATTGTGGTCGTATCAGTGATAAAGGCGCGTTAAATGCGTTAAAAAAATACACTTCTGAACATCTTGAAAATGGCAGAGGACAGGCTGTTTTCAGTATGCTTGTTATTAATGATTCTGCTGCACACATGATTGCCGTCAGATTTATCCAGACAGGTAATAAAATTGTTGTTTATTTGCATGAAACAATACAGCCGAAAAGCTGTGTAGCTAAGGAGATAAGAAATTTTATCATTGCCGCGATATCAGATTCTGTACAAAATATTCGAGACAATAGCCTGTACTTTTTGACCACCCCAGCGTCTGGATATCTTCAGAAAGACTATAACAGCTGCTCAATAACAGCATTTAAGGTGTTGCTGTCCTTTGAAAAAGAACGCAATGGGCTTGACCCGTTTTTTATCCAGTTGGTGAGAGATTCTGATTCGGAAATTTCTCTGATTGATTATCAGGCATTCAATAAGGAAGGTGCAGGTAAATTCAGTAAGGAAGCAAAGGTGCTTCCGGTAAATATCAAAGTGGGTAGTCTGCCGTTAACATTATTACCTGCAGTTCTTCTGAAGTTTTATCAGGGTAGTCAGGCTCTTCTTTCTAATCAGCAAAAAAAAACCATTGTCAGTCATGCCAGAAAGTTAACATTGGAAGACTATTACCTGAGGTACAGGTTTTATGAAACGGAAACTAATAAGGTTTTTAATGTGGCCGCCTTTTGTAAAACCAATAAGTCTTTTGCCTTATGGAAAGATATGATCAGAAATTTCATACCTTTGTTTGTCAGGATTTTCAGGGCTGATTTTGATCGGATGAGAAAAAATGTGGTAAATCGATGGTTAAAGGATTCAATGTATTCAGATATAGAAATTAATGCCAATGATTTGAAAATGTTAAAGCGATACAAAAAATTCATCACCATGGAGGCAGATTTAAATACATGGTCTGAAGCGGCTGTTTTAAAGTGGCGAAATCAAAGCAGGGAGTTGACAGCTTGGTTAAAGCAGATAAGGCCCGTCACAACGACTATGAATAGGAATAAACTACTGTGGCGCTGGTGCCAGTTTTTAAATAATCATCTTGATCCCTGTTCCGATGTTGGAAGCTTGTGGGTTCGCAGGGATGTCGGCTATGTTATTGAACGGCTTGATGCCCGGTTGAAATTATTGCAAAAGACCGTGAGATCTGATTTTCCCTTTCACTTTGGTGAGAGGTTCTACAGAGAACCAGAGTCTCTGCCAGCAGAACCTGCGTCTGAGGGAGAGCCCATTGATATTGATAGAGGTGCTGGATGTTGCAACGTCAAGACTGAAGTCATGGAGTCTTTGATGGAGCCAGGACGTTTTAACAGGATTGTCATGACCTTTCCGAAGCCATTACTTTTGGCTTCTGCTGACAATGAAAGAGCATGCCATGATTCTGGCTCAAATACATCGCATCGCAAGGAAGAGTCGTTATTATCATCGGCTTCAGGGGAGTCCTGTGAAGAAGTCTCTGCTGCTATCGCTGATGTAACAAAAGCTTTCTCAGTGCGGGATTCAGGTGAGAAAATATCCTGTGATTCACCTTTGGCTATATCGAATTCCTGCAAATCAATGGACCTTGAATTACAATGTGATGAAAAGCTCACTGATGAACTCCTGTTTTCTCAAGACGATAGCCCACCTCATGCATCAACACTCGGTCAAAATTATTATTCAATAGTGGCAAAAGAGGCTGCTCGAAGTAGTAAAGTTCAAACTTCATCTGTTCTGAAAAGAAAGCAAGCAGCACTGGAAACGGGTTTTTCTGGCCCTCCCACAAAGAAACAACGATTGATGAGTGTTTCTATGCCTGTTTTGGATACTGCTGCAATGGATTTGGCAGAGCAGGCTAACTTAATCAGAAATGAAATTGAAAAGTATGAATTCAAGGTTGCAATCGAGATGCTTTCCATGGTGTTGCAGGGTATATGGACAATGGACGTATCAAGCAAAACGAAAGCCAGCAACAGGTTAAAGATTCTCAAAGAGGCCATAGAAAATATCTGCGGGATTTCCAACCGTCCAAATGAGCTTGATAGCTACCTGCAGCGCAATAATATTTTTGGTCTCCCCAGCTTGCATGATACACATAAAAGAGTCCTGATTATCGCTTTTACGCTTGATTATCTTTTGCAAATATTATCCGCAGCTGGCGAGGAAGTTGATAATGAACCGGTGGCTATTGTTACCAGGGCAAGGCTTTTTATTGCAAGGAATACCGGCAAAAACGGTAGTGGGGTTGTGGGAGAAAATAGATGCAATATAATAGCAGGCGAGTTTCCTGCCTTGATTGCAACAGCAAGTGTTTCTGAACCCTCTGAAAATAAAAGTGTCATGGAAAAGGTGCTTAGAATCAGAAAGGAGCTTCAAACAATTGGATATTTAATGATTAGTGAAAGAATAAATGCTGTTTTTTTCAAAGGGGAAGTACATGGGAGAGTAAACTTTCTTAAGTCGTTGATTGAAAAAGTCTGCTCTTTTTTGGGTAGAGAAGTTGGAAGCTATGATTTTCGGTGCCTACTGAGTTTAGAGAAAAGTATAGGCCCGGCTCAAAGGAGGTGGCTTAATCTTGCGACACTCCATGAATATTTATCATCTATATTGCCGGGGCACAGCCCTGATAAATCCTATACTTCTGTTCTGCTAACGGCTGAGAGCTATCTTAAGGAGCAGGCTAAAAATAGTACTTTCAATAACCTGCCCCAATTTAAGAGACTGTAAGCCTAACCCGGATATTTCATAAACTGCCCCGAATCTCGCGCAGGACTTTGTCGCTCTAAGGGATTTTGTGAGGGAGCGCCGTACCGGGGAGTACGGTCGACCGAACAAAACTCCCTTAGAGGGGCAAAGGACAAGCGAGAGCGGGAGCACGTTTATGAAATATCCGGGCTAACAGGGTTGAGACAAAGTGTTAAACCGGTATTAGCCTAAAGTCTAAGATGCTCATGTCCCCACATTTGTTACTGTCTGAGACTCAGGCAGTCCTCAGTGACTGAAGATAAGAAAAACAATAATACTTTCAGGAGCGTCTTTTCATGTCTGCTGATCCTTCCCGTGGTAATCATCAAAGTGCAGCTGCCGCCTATTGGCGGGAGAACATACGCATACTACTTTCCTTACTGGTGATCTGGTTCGCCGTTTCCTTTGGTTGCGGCATACTGTTCGTGGACCAGCTGGATCAAATCAGCTTTTTCGGCTTTCCATTGGGCTTCTGGTTTGCCCAGCAGGGTTCCATCTATACCTTTCTGGTTCTGATTTTTGTCTATATCGGGTTGATGAACCGTCTGGACCGAAAATACAACGTTCAGGAGGAAGAGTGAGATGGCGACTCAAACACTGATCTTCCTTTTTGTCGGGTTATCGTTTGCGCTCTATATCGGTATTGCTATCTGGTCCAGGGCTGGCTCAACCAAAGACTATTATGTGGCCGGTGGCGGCGTTCATCCCGTCGCCAATGGTATGGCAACCGCAGCGGACTGGATGTCGGCGGCCTCTTTTATTTCCATGGCCGGTATTATCTCCTTTATGGGGCGTGACGGGGCCATGTATCTGATGGGCTGGACCGGGGGATATGTATTGCTGGCCATGTGCCTTGCACCTTATCTGCGCAAATTTGGCCAGTTCACTGTGCCGGACTTTGTCGCTGAACGTTACTACAGCCAGACCGCCCGGGTGGTTGCTGTTATATGCGTTATCTTTATCTCCTTTACCTATGTTGCCGGACAGATGCGCGGCGTCGGTATTGTCTTCTCCCGTTACCTGGAGGTGGATATCAATATCGGGGTCATGATCGGGATGGGTATTGTCTTTGTTTACGCTGTGCTGGGGGGCATGAAAGGCATTACCTACACTCAGGTAGCGCAATACTGTGTGATGATTTTCGCCTATCTGGTGCCCGCGATCTTTATTTCCATGATGATTACCGGCAACCCGATTCCCCAGCTGGGCTTTGGCAGTGACGTTGAAGGCACCGGGCTCTCGGTGCTGGAGAAACTGAACGGCCTGTCTCAGGAACTAGGCTTTGCCCAGTATACCGATGGATCCAAGTCCACCATTGACGTGTTCTTTATCACCATGGCGCTGATGGTCGGTACTGCGGGTTTACCCCACGTTATCGTGCGTTTCTTCACCACCCCAACGGTGCGTGACGCCCGTAAATCGGCCGGTTATGCGCTGCTGTTTATTGCTGTGCTCTACACCACAGCGCCAGCGGTGGCCAGCTTTGCCCGTATCAATCTGCTGCAGACGGTTTCTGAAGCTGAATATGAGCAGCTGCCTGAGTGGTTTGCCAACTGGGAAAACTCTGGTTTGATGGCCTGGGTCGACAAAAACGACGATGGCAAAATTCAGTATCACCCCGGTGCTCCGATTGAAGGTAAACCGTCGTTTATTGACGCGCGGGGTGACAGTGGTGAACGACTTGTCAGCAATAACCAGACTGGCAACGCCAATGAACTGTATGTTGATCGCGACATTATGGTGCTGGCCAATCCTGAAATCGCCAACCTCCCCGGTTGGGTCATTGCACTGGTAGCGGCCGGAGGTCTGGCGGCGGCCCTTTCTACCGCAGCTGGCTTACTGCTGGTTATTTCCACCTCCATTTCCCATGACCTGCTGAAGCGGAATCTGATGCCCGGCATTACCGATAGGCAAGAATTGCTGGCGGCCCGTATTGCTGCCGCGGCTGCTATTGGTGTGGCCGGTCTGGCAGGCATCTACCCGCCAGGGTTTGTGGCCTCGGTGGTGGCTTTTGCCTTTGGCCTGGCGGCTTCTTCATTCTTCCCCGCGATTCTTCTGGGTATTTTCTACAAGCGGATGAACCGTGAAGGGGCGATTGCCGGTATGGTGACAGGCCTGCTGTTTACGGCTTCTTATATTATCTACTTCAAATTTCTGGGGGGCACTGCGGAACAGTGGTGGTTCGGCGTGTCACCAGAAGGCATTGGTACCCTGGGTATGTTGATCAACTTTGCGGTCTCCCTGGTGGTTTGCCATGCTACGGAGGCACCACCCAAAGCGGTGCAGGATATGGTGGATGATATTCGTATTCCCCGCCGTGGCGGGAAAGCATCAGAGCCCGTAGAGGAGGGTGAGACAGTTCGGGTATGAAGCCACTGAACCGATAAACAATCCAGAGCCGCTTTCCGTTGGAACGCGGCTTTTTTTCGATTCTTTGATCCTGGTCGCCTCTGTTGCAGTCAGCCGGTGTTATCGTACCCGATCTCATTTTCTTGCAATTTTTGTGTCGCACCTGATATTCATTTTCCCAAATACAGAACTTAAGTGCTTTATAGGTGTCTAAACTGCCAGTCGTTATATTCTGCCTATGGAGTAACCAGCGTGGTTTCAAGAACTATTTGTCTATCTCTGCTTTTGCTGTCGGCACTGGCCAATGCCGTGGATGATCACCATAAGTTGTTGTTAAGTATGAAGCACTATCTTGACGATGAGGTGGTTAAAGAGGTTAATTTCTACGGCACCGGGATTGATCCTAATGTAATGTCGAATGAGGAAGGCCAGTTCAAGCTGACGGTTGACGGGGTTGAAATAGATGCCGTGAATGACTCGACTTACTGGCGATTGAATAAACTGAGACGTTCATTCAGCTATGATACCTTTTCCCAGGGTATTCAGCAGCTTGAGCCAGGCTGGGCGATGTGCAAACTTGGTGGTCCGGCCAGTGGCATCATTTTGGAAACCCGTTATCTGACCTATCAGGACCATGACATTATTCATGATGAGATGAGGCCAGTTTATGACCGGCCATTAAATTGCCTCTATCAGCCCAGGTATCAGCCGGTGAATGACCATGCCCGGGAGGCTGCCCGAGGCGTATTGGAATCCTTGAGAACCATTGCTGAACTGAGCAATTAACCTATCAATGGAGCTTTTAACAGAGGCGATGTTATCGCCCCTGTTATATGAAATGGTGGTTATCTAAGACCGATAAGCACCTAAGGAATTGTCCCGAAATAATTTCCACACTTTGAACTCGATTTCCGTTCATCCTGAGCTTGTCGAAGGGTGATTGGCACAGTACATGAGGCCGGAGTGCACGCCCTTCGACAGGCTCAGGACGAACGTAGTTTTGAAACCCAGAAATGTGGAAATTATTTCAGGACCGCTCCTAAATGCTCCAGCTGAAGAAGAGTGATACAGCATCAAAATAATAAAACAATTGCTTCGCTAGCGATGTGCTAGCATTGGAAATGGATCGCATCGCTCAAGGAAGCAAAATTCATGGCCACCCTGACCATACGAAACCTGCCAGACGAACTGATAGAACGATTAAAAGCCAGTGCCAAAGCAGGCAACCGCTCCATGGAGCAAGAGGTTCGGGAACTGCTGGAAGCTCGCTATCAGAAAAAGTCTGACCTGATTAAAGCTATAAGAAATAGCTGGAAAGAGTTGCCGGAAACCTCAGCCAAAGACATAGAATCCTGGCGACATGAGGGGCGGCCATGACCCAGGCCGTTATCGATACGATGGTGTTTGCCTATGCTCTGTTTAATGAACCCGTGCATCGGCAGGAAGCTGTGGTCGTATTGGAAAAAGTCGAGCACATCCATGTACCTGATCTGTTCCGCTCTGAGTTCTGTAATGTTGCCTGGCAGTGGCTAACCCATCAGCAGCTGAGTCTTCAACAGGCAATACAGGCAATCGAAAGAGCCGAAGCCCTGATAACGTCGGTAACCAGTAGTGAGCAGTTATGGTTCAGAGCACTGGAAGTAGCCACGTATGCAAAACACCCGGGCTACGATGCGTTTTTTGTGGTATTGGCGGAAACGTTAGACTGCCCATTGGTCACTTGGGATAAAAAGCTGTTGCACAAATTTCCAGAGATAGCCGTTGAGCCTGGGACGCTGTTATAACCACGGTGGTTATTTAAGACCAATGACTACCGCCATTTCATCACCATCAGCCCAGGGTCTGCCGCGCAAATCACTGTAAGTGGCCTGAATTTCCAAACCGTGTTGCTCAAGCTCACTGCGCAGCATGTCCAGGGTAAAGTGCTGTAGCCAGTTATAGACCTTCCACTCCCGTTCTGCTTCACAGATAACATACTTGTCCAGGGTGACCAGTTCAGGTCTGTACAAGAAGGAAGACTGGATACACCTCCTGCGCACTCCAGAAACCGTTCATGGCGTTTCTGGCAAGTACCACGTCCTCGGTTTGTTTCTCAAACCGTGTAGAGGTATAGACATCCAGGGCAATCACCCCATTCGGCTTCAGTATCGACTTAAACTTATCCAGCAACCCGGAACGTTGTGACGGGTTCAGGGCACAGAAGTCACGCATCACTAATGTGATCAAATATAAAATCAAACGATCTGGAGGCAGCGTTGATATCCGGGTTTAGATGGTAGGCCATCATTTGTCTGGCAATATGAGGATCTGCCCACAACACTTCTGCTGTGTAAGATGACCACACAACAGGCTGAGCTGTTGCGTTATTGAGTTGTTTGAACATGTTGCTAGTCCCGACACTAATGAATCCATTACTTTGAATTTGTCATATTTTATCTATTTGCCTTTGTCGTTAAAGATTTAGATTGGGTTAATAAAGTGGTGAGGGCATGCAGATACTGGTCGGATGAGCTATTCCTGAGTTAGGTTTTTACAGCTACTGTAAAAACTATCAAACGATCTCCGATTTATAGCTGCCAAAGTTTACTGAATCTTGTCTAACCCAGGAGTGTGTTGTCTATGATGAATGGTGTTGCTACATCTGAAACCACCTGTTTACTCTGTGCCAGGCAAGCTGATTCCGCCAGCACCAGTGACGCAGTTGGCACATCTGCCGGACGCTCAATAGTCAAAACAGCTTGCCACCATACTTTCCATCTGGAATGTATACGTCGGCACCTGGACGGGCAGTCGGGGTTTCCTAAATTTCGAACCTGTGCTGTCTGTCCACAGGGTGCTTTACCGCTGGTGCAGGTAGCCGGGGACAGGTTAGCTCCAACCACCCGTTATTGTGAGTCCCCGGCACTGGTCGCCTGTTGCAACGGAGATTGGCAGGCCATACAGACTATTGTGGAGCAAGAACCGGACATGGTACGGCAACACTATTATTCTGCTCACACGTGCTGCAACACCGGGCTCTTGCACATCGCCGCCGAGCAAGGGGATGACCGTATACTGAATCTGTTGATCCGTAACCAGGCCGATATCAATGGAGTTGAGGGGTATCACGGTTCCACCCCTTTGCATTTGGCTGCCGACGGTGGCCACATCAGGTGTATGGATCTTCTGCTGGCAGCAGGGGCAAATCCAACGGTAACCGACCAGCACGGCGATACTCCCCTCCATAAAGCGGTCGATGCCGGGCACATTGATTCTTTGCCGCCATTAATTAATGGTGGAGCCAATATCAATGCCGTCAACAATCGCGGTTATGCACCCTTGCAAAAAGCCGTGTTTATGAAACAGATGGCGTGCCTGCTGTACCTGCTTTCCCGTGGAGCCGATGTTGATAACGGCGACGCCATGGGCTATTCGGCCGCATGTAATGCAGCCGGTTCTGGCTACCCGGAGTTTCTGGAACAATTGATCCACTTCAGGGCAGATATCAACAAAGCCGGGATATTTGGTCATACGCCCCTCCACCTTGCGACCGAAGAAGGGCATATCAACTGCATGCATATCCTGATCAACCATGGGGCAAAGATTGATGCAGCCAATGACCACGGTGATACGTCCCTGCACATGGCTGTGTGGAATAACAACATTGAAGCAGCACGACTGCTGAGCGAAAAAGGAGCCAGTATCAATATCACCGATCATGACGGTTGGGCACCAGTTCACATTGCCGCCTCAGAAGGCAATATTGAGATTCTGAAACACTTGCTGGAGCGCGGAGCAAACATCAGGCTGTTAACGAAAAATGGTTTGAGCCCGCTGGGTCTTTCTACCAATGAAGGGCACACCAACTGCGTGCAGTTTATGCACGCGGTATTTTCGATGACAAAAGACCCCGGGCGGTTAGGCGGTCTCCGTTAACGTGCCGTGATTGCTTTGGCTAGGAGGCTGACCGAGAATAGCGCCCGTAGCGAGGATGGCAGAAAATTGAGGATAAAAATTCGGTTTTGTGAGGTGAATAGCGGGGCTATTTGCCGAACAAAAGCGGATTTTTAGACCAATTTTCTGCCACCGCAGTAGGGCAGTCTATTCTCGGTCAGCCTCCTAGCGATGTATCACAGAAATTTACAGCCAGGTAAAAGATCGTGAATTCTACCTGGCAGGGTGGCAATGGAGTGATTTATGAAATTGATGTACAGCCATTCACGGCTTTTTGAAGAGCGCAGCGTATAGGGAGCTGATAATGCAGGTCACAGCAGCCAACAGATAAATTGAGAAAATCACGACCATCCATTCTGCCATGTTCAGGGTAAGCAGGGTCCAGTCGTCGGCACCGCAGAGTCCGGTGGGCATAAACATGGAGGGCCACCATTCATAGAGAGGCAGGTCGAAAGGGAAGGTCGGGCGGAAGCTGCAGCTGGAAGAAAACGGATTAAACTCGGCGTAGTCTGCCATTTGGGCAATGGCTTCCTTCAGCCCATACAGTGCACCAGCAATCCAGAGAGTGTAACCTGTGATCCTGAAAAACAGCTGGGTGGGGGAAATGATGATAACCAATGGCGCAAACATCAGCACCAGAACGGCGAGCCGCTGATAGACGCAGCGCTCACAGGGATCCATATGCAGAATATACTGAAAGCCCAGGGCGCACAGCTCCAGAAAGAGCGCGGTGGCAAACATAATAAGCCAGGTGACTCGTAAACGCTGCCAGCCGTGGACGGTTTGCAGTGGGCTGTCTTTCAAACGTTGAAAGAGGCTATTGGGGTTTTGTTCAGCAGCCAATGGTTGGATCCCTCTCGAAGTTACTTCTGGCTTTCCGGTTGGGTCACCGAAAAGCCATCAGCGCTGTGTTATACCAATTCCACCTTCTAAATATGAACTGCGCAGCCATTTTGAACAGCTGGATCTTCGTTGGAATTCCTCGCAATAGCCCTGCTATTACTCGTCATTCCGCCTTGTCCAGCTGTCCAAAATGACTTGCTCGATCTCATATTTAGAAGGCGGAATTGGTATTATTGTGTCTCTTCCGCTGGAAGTTTGGTCAGGTAGGTGATCAGTGCATTCAGCTCGTCATGGGACTTCAAGCTGCCCATATTGATCAGGTAACGGTTATTCACCATAAAGCCGGGAACGGCATGAACGTGTTCGCCATATTGATTCCAGTCCAGCACTGTTCTCATCACTAACAGGTTATTCTGGTTCGCCTCGAAGTCAGACTGTTTCAGTCCAGCCTTTTCCAGGGTCTGGAAGAATTCCGCATCGTTTCGCCAGTCGCCCTTGCGCTCTACATGAAGGCGACTGAAAAGAGCCTGTTTGACGGCGTTATGGCGCGGTGTACCCTGGGTCATGGCCAATGCCAGGGTGGCCTGTTTGGCATAGGCACCCATAAAGTTCATATGCGCCTGTTTGAACCCAATGCCCTGCTGACTCAGCCAGCTCTTCAGGGTAATCAGAGGTCCTTTCTCCCACTGATAGCAGCCTCCGCAGTAAATAGAAAACAGCTCGGTCACGGTTGGCCTGTTAGAAGGGGCAAGCCCTTTAACGACTTTGTAATGGGGACCTTCCTGAAACCGGCTGGTATTTTCAACGCTGTCCGTCGCTTTGGCAAAAGCCATCATCGGAAATGCAAACATAAGTACCAATAACAACTTTCTCATCGGTATTATTTTCCTGTAGTCCTGTTGAATGGTGTGAATATCGAGAGGTTATCATTGTCCAAACCTCAGTGTCTGATAAATATGCTGGTTATTTGTCAGCCTTGACTGCTTCCCTTGCCACTTTTGCTGCCTCCATGGCCTGCAGCTGGGTTGTAATCATTTCTGGTGTTTCCAGGGTAATACGACCGAGTTGGCCATCCCGGAACTCATTGATCAGAATTTCGGCAACCTTATGGGTATCGGCAATACCGCCCCTGCGCATACAGCCACGCCGCTGACCGATCCTGTCAAACAGCTCAATGCCGGTTTGCGGAATGTCCTTAAGCTGGTAACGCTGCAAGAGCGCATCCGGATAATGCTGCATCATAAACTCGGCCAGGTACATGGCAACGTCTTCAAACTCAATAACCGTGTTTTTGATGGCTCCGCTGATGGCCAGACGGTAGCCGCAATCTTCCGGCTCAAGCTTGGGCCAGAGGAAGCCGGGGGTGTCCAGCAAGACAATATTATTGGGCAGTTTGATTCTCTGCTGCTGCTTGGTGACCGCCGGCTCATTGCCGGTTTTGGCAACTGTGCGACTGGCCAGAATATTGATGGTGGTGGATTTGCCCACATTGGGGATACCAAGGATGATGGCCTTCAGCTGGCTGACCTCCAGATTTCGCTCAGGAACCATAGCGGGTGCCATATCCAGAATGCTGCGAATTTTGTCCGGTTGCTTCAGATTGACGGCAATGGCCTTCATGCCGGAAGTACGGTTGATATGGTCTACCCATTGTTGGGTGACCGCCGGATCAGCCAGATCACTCTTGTTGAGAATCTTGATGCAGGGTGTGTCTTTACGCAGGGAGGCAACCATCGGGTTCTCGCTGCTGAAGGGAAGCCGCGCGTCCAGCACCTCGATAATAAGATCCATCTTTGGTATCACTTCACGGATCTCTTTTTTGGCCTTGTGCATATGGCCGGGATACCAGTTTATTGCCATTGTTGGATCTATCTTGCCTGAATGAAAACGAGTTATTTTACTATGTATCGGATGCACCACAAACCACCAATTTGAAAAGATTAAAAGGTAGCGGCTGACCTGTTATGGTGGTGATGCGCCAGGCAATGGCAAGAGCGCATGCAGGGCAGTAGGGACGTGAAATAGAACGTTGTGTCAGCCGAACCTGGTAACTGTTTTGATCATCAGCCTCCTGGTACATGGTTTCAATGAGTTTGACGGGTTGTCGTGCCTCCGCACTCCGTTCGTCCTGAGCCTGTCGAAGGGCGAAAACTCCGAACTCTGATAGATCGTGCCAAGCACCCTTCGACTCCGCTCAGGGTGAACGGAGATTGTACACGTCAAACTCATTGAAACAATGTACTAGTAAATGGCACCAACACTCTGAATTCCTTTACTATCCCGCAAATAATAGGCGATCCATTTCAGTGCTCTTTTTTGCAGTGACCTGAGCGGTCTTCCTGCAATTTCCTCTGCTTCCTCAATCACTTCAAGGTAGCTTTTGCCCAGAAACTGCATCTGATAAGTGCCAATGACCATGCCTGTCCGGTCACTGCCAGCCTGACAGTGAACAAAAATGGCGGCAGGCCTGCTGTACTCCTGATTAAGTAATTTGTTGAGCTTGTCTACCAGTTTGTATACATCACCAATAAAGGGAAGTTTGAGCATGATGTGGAGAACTGACGTCGGGTAATAGTCGGGATTGGAAGCAGCACCATAAACCGGATGGTGGATCAGCTGCATCAAGTCCGGGTTGATTTGGGCAAACATCTGTTCCTGTTTCAGTAAATGACGTTCACCGAGCTTGCTGATCAACGAAAAATCATAAATATAAATGTTTTCGGGAAGGGGGGTATGGAGCTGTTCAATACTTCTCCGGTTCATGGTGTCAATAAGCTTTTGATAGGCAAACCGGCCTTTGATAACGGGCATATTGCCCCGGAACAGGTAGTTTCCGGACACAGGATTATAGTCAATCAGCCGGAGTTTCCGGGGGGAGAATGCCACTTCTTTTGGCTTGGGCCGGGAGTCTGCCGACGATAAATCGTTGGCTACAGGGCGTTGTGAGGCGGTGTTGCCCACCGTGGCAAACGAGAGCAGAACCAGTATTGAGATAAGCCGTCTGATAATAGTCATGATGTATTACATATTATGTGGAATCATAATATCAGACTGTTTTCTGCTCTGAGAGTTGCAAAGAGTTTTTGGAATCTATTCCCGTCAGCCTCCTGGTACATGGTTTCAATGTATTTGATGGGTTCCCTCTATCAATGACGCCCAAACTCCGTTCGTCCTGAGCGAAGTCGAAGGGCGTAAATACCATACTCTGAATAAAGACCGTGCCAATCACCCTTCGACTCCGCTCAGGGTGAACGAAGATTATACGTCTCAACCTTATTATTGAAGAGATGTACTAGGCAAGCGTTGATATCCATACCGTTCACACTGAGCGCTGTCGAAGTGCGGTGCTCCCATCCTTCGACTCCGCTCAGGGTGAACGGGGTGTAGGCGTATTAGCGCTTTCCTGCACCAGACGTTTTCCCAGGCTGATGACCTGGTCTGTCTGGTAACCCAGGGATTGATAGAAGGCCAAAACCTGTTGGTTGGCGCTGCGTACCTGCAGGTTGATCTTTGGGCATCCCAGCTTTGCCAGACGATTTTCCAACTTTTCCATCAGGGTTCTGCCCAGTCCATATTGTTGCCATTGGGGAGCGACGGCCAGATAGTTCACCCAGCCTCTATGGCCCTCGTAACCCCCCATAACCGATGCAACGATTTCATTTTCGATCAGGCCTACCAGGAAAAGGCCGTCATTGATGGCCACTTTTCGATCGATATCACGTTGTGGATTATTCTGTGGAGTGGTCAGACCACACTGCTGCCATAGCCTGATAACCGCTTCGGTATCTTGAGGTTTGAAGGCGCGAACAGTCATTCCGGGGTGGGCTTTATGCTGCTGCGCGTGCTCTGGTTTCGGGGTTGCTACGGGTAATCGGATTCTGGACATCCGGTAGCTGTTGACCAGTTGTCCATCGCGAAAGGCATCACATTTGCTTTCACCTTCTATCTCAAAACCGAAGCCCTGGTAGAGGCTGATAGCCCGGGAGTTGTCGGTATAAACGTCTAATTCGATCCGCACCAGGTTCAACCAGTTGTCGGCGAGTTCTACCATGGCCGACATGAGCTGTTTACCGATGCCTTGTCCCTGGGCATCCGGATGCACGGTAATAGCAAAACTTGCGCAGTGTTTGCGTCGTGGGTTGTCCTGTATTTGTAACCCGAGAAGGCCAAGGATTTGTCCTGAGGACTCGGCTACCAGCTGTATATGGTTCTTGTCGTCCATATTGAACAGATTGTGCCAATACGCCTGGGGGCGGTAAGGGATCTGGCTGGTCTGGCGGGTTACTCCCGGGTCGCGGAAAAACTCTCCAATAGCGTGCAAGTCAGGAGTTTCGGCGTGCCGGATAATGGTATCCATGTTTTATTCTCTGTAATTCAATAGCATTGACTTTAGGCTATATAACCAGACAGTTTCAAGATGCAGGTTTTACATGCTGAAAGTTGTTATTCTTGCTGCTTAACCCGGATATTTCATAAACTGCCCCGAATCTCACGCAGTATTTGTTGTTCCGGGTATATTTATTGCCTTTCAAAATGGATCAATTGGTTGACTAGAGTGATAAGTGGGATTTTAAAATTTAGACTATCATGAGATTTCTAAATATGATTTATAAAAAAAGGAAAGAATTTTTAAGATGTATTCGACTACAGCATCCAGTATTCATTCTACTGCGGCTTCATCTGGTTCTATCGAAGATCCATCCTTGTCTGATGAAATCTTATCATTCGAAAAAGCAAGCAAGTTTGGGAGAATAATTGTTAAAGCACCAGATGCTGTTTCACAATTAACCTTGGCAAAAGCTATTCAGGAAATTAAAAATTTACCTACTTCTGATTTTGTCAATAGTGGCAATAGAATACGACAGGTTGAACTTGTTGCTTCAGAATACACCAAGGTTTCACAGTATCCAACACAGGTAACATTTGATGCAGCTGGTAAACTTTCAGATACAGAAGCATTTGAAAAAAAATTTGCGCCCCATACAGATTCAATAAAGGCAATGTGTAAAGAGGCCTTGCAAACAATGGGGCAAAAACTTAACTGGAAGGATTTCTCTATTGGGGTTCGTTGTAATGTGCTCAGGTATCAATTTACCCCTGAACAAACACAGGTATGCAATATGGAATGGCATAAAGATGGATGTAATTTATCCATGACAACACTTTTATCGCCATATTATCAACACGGCAATGGTTTTACTGGTGGAGAATTGAGTTTTGCACAAAATTCCTTATTTTCTCCCGGAGTTCCTGTAGCGGGTACCATAAAAACACTTGAGTACAAAAAGCCGGGAGATGGCTTCATCTTTGATGGTTTGAAATCATTGCATAAAGTTGAAAACATGCATCTATTGCGTGAAATTAAGGATGGAGAAGAAATCGTAGAAAGACTGCTGCTTCTTTGTTTTGCCTGGCCATCTATAGGTGATGTAATCGCTCTATCAAAAGCGCTTGGTGAAGAAAATTTAGTCTGAGCACCTAATCCAAAATTCAGATATGAGTTATAAAACAGGTAGGCAATTTTAATATGTATTCAACCGCATCATCAAGTGCTGAGTCTACAGTGGCTTTCACTGATTCTTTTGAAGGTTCATCCTTATCTGATAATAAGGAATCAATAAAGGCGGGAAATAATTCTGGAAGAGTGATTGTTAAGGTAACAAATACTGTTTCAAAAACAACCTTGGCAAAAGCGTTTCAGGAAATTGATAGATTAGCTACAATCGATTTTGAAAACAAAGGAAATAAATTTCAGGATATCACAATCATTGATCCAGAAAAACATAATAAATATCTATTTCCATCAACAGTAACATTTGACGCATCTGGTAAACTTTCAGATACAGAGGTCTTTGATAAAAATTTTAAGCCGAATACAGATTCAATAAACAAAATGTGTAAAGAGGCCTTGCAAACAATGGGGCGCAAACTCCACTGGAGGAATTGTACTGTGGAGGCTTGGTGCTCTTTGATCAGGTACCCATTCACCAGTGAACAAACATTGATATGTAATATGCCATGGCATAGAGATAAATGTACTTTATCCATGACAACACTGTTATCTCCATATAATCAACACGATAATGGTTTTTGTGGTGGAGCATTGAGTTTTGCAAAAGATTCAAATGTTTCTAGTACTCTTCCTAGAAGTTCTTCTGGTATTCCTGAAAAATCTACCATAAAAACATTTGAATACAAAGAGCAAGGAGACGGCTTCATCTTTGATAATATTAACTCACTTCATAAAGTTAAAAAAATGTATGTATTGAATGAAAAGAAGCTTAAAGAACGCCCCGTGCAAAGATTGTTGCTTGTTTGCTTTACTAATCCATCTGAAGATGATGTAAGACATCTTTCAGTAGCGCTTGGTGAAGAAAATTTAGCTTTAGTTTAACTTAACTCCAAAACCAAGGGGTGTTGCAGGTTCAGCCTTCTGGATTTTTGTAAGGCTGGTATGGGCAGGTGGAGAATACAGTTTAAATTAACCGGCTGGCTACCGCCCGAATCATAGTTGTGTCAGGTGCCAACCAGTTGAACTTAATTGCTTGCAAATTAATTTTTAGGGCGTGCTGGGAGTTTTTAAAATTTAGACTATATTGAAATTGCTTGATTTTATAGTGGACGATTAGCCAGCTTATTTAATCTCCTGACCTGAAAGATTACAGCCATTTGGATAATTTCTCTTTGTTCAATGGTGTCAGTTATCTTAACCCCTCGCAGTGAAAATTATTAAACACACTGTCAGATCATTCCACCTTAAAATCTAAATATGATATTTTAAGATAGTAAGGAATTTTTATATGTATTCAGCTAAACCATTTCAAGAAAATTTAATTGCAGCTAATATAGCTAATGCTGATTATGTTGAAGAGATATTAATGTCTCAAAAGGTAACAGAATCTGAAAGAAAGAATTATGCTGGAAAAATAATTATTAAAGTGCCTAATGCTGTTTCAAAATTAGCCATGGAAAAAGCACATCAGGAAATTGATAGTTTGCCTACCTGTAAGTTCCTTAACAATGGAAATCAAATGCAGCGAGTCAACATTAGAGCTGAAAATGTGAACCGTGTATTTTCAACAGTAACATTTGATGAAAATGGTAAGCTTTCAGGTACAGAGGGCTTTGACCAAAATTTTGCGCCACATACAGAGTCAATAAATGAAATGTGTAAAGAGGCCTTACAATCCATGGGGCGCCAACTCAATTGGAAGAATTTTACTGTGAAGGTTCATTGTGGAGTGCTCAGGTATATATTTACCCCGGCACAACAAGAGATATGTAATATGCCCTGGCATAAAGATGCCTCTTCTTTAAGCATGACAACTCTTTTATCCCCCTATATCCAACAAAACAATGGTTTTTCTGGTGGAGCATTAAGTTTTGCAGAAGAATCAGATACTAAGTGCGTTCCTGTAGGAAAAACCATAAAAACAGTTGAATACGAAAAACCTGGCGATAGCATCATCTTTAATGGACTCCATAAAGTTGAAGATATGCACGTATCAGATGTAGATGAGCTTACCAAACGTCCGGTAGAAAGAAGGTTGCTTACCTGCTGTGCTGAGCTCACTGAAGATTATGTAAGAAACCTTATAGCAACGCTTGGTGAAGAAAATTTAGCTTGAGTATCCAAGGCCAAATCAGGGGTTGCTGCAAATGCAGTTTCCTGAATTTGTTAAAAACACTCTAAAAAATGGCTCAATCCCTAGCCCGGATATTTCATAAACGTGCTCCCGCTCTCGCTTGTCCTTTGCCGCTCTAAGGGAGTTTTGTTCAGTCGACCGTACTCCCCGGTACGGCGCTCCCTCACAAAATCCCTTAGAGCGACAAAGTCCGGCGCGAGATTCGGGGCAGTTTATGAAATATCCGGGCTAGGAGGCTGGCTTTTGGTGCTTTTCTTTCTCTGCCTGCTCAATACTTTGGTAACCAGACCAGACCCTGAGAGCGGCGGTTAAAATGCATATAACGGCAAAACCCAGGGCAAGTTGTGGAAAATAACCGGGCAGCAGACAAAAAAGCACAAACAGCGCAATGGTTTCTGTACCCTCGGCCAGACCACCCAGGTAATACAGGGATTTGTGTTTGAAGCGCGGGTCTGACAGCTGATGTTTCTCAGCCATGATGGCATAAGCGAGAAAGCTGGCTCCGGTGCCCATAAAGGAGAAAATCAGGACGCACGCTGCCACCGCATTGTGTGCCGGTGACGCCAGGGCAAAGCCCATGACAATGGCCGAATAAAAAATAAAATCCAGGGTAATATCCAGAAACCCGCCAGCATCTGAGGGGTTGCCCAGTCTGGCCAGTGCTCCATCAAGACCATCCAGTATCCGGTTACCCAGAATCATCACTAAAGCCAGTGAGTAGAGCTCAAAGGCCAGCAATGGGACTGCCAGCATGCCCATCATAAAACCGGCAACGGTGACCTGGTCCGGTGTGATGCCACGATGCTTTAACTGCAACGCAGCCAATCTCAACGGTGGCTGAATAAGTGCGGTTGTCCATTTATCGATCATGTAATATCAGAAGGCAGTGTTGATGAACGGTAAGTAGTTAACCAAATGAAATCGTATTTTCTGACTAAGTGGGCAGTCACTCTGCGGCGTTACAACTCCGGTCACATAGCTACGGCTATGCTCCCTACGTTGTGCCTTGCATAGTAACTGCCCACTTAGCCAGAAAATACGATTCCATTTGGCCAACTACTTAAAAGTGCATCATACCGCTGGCTTTTTTCTGTGCCAAACTGCTTCTTTAGATGTTTGGCCAGGACTGAATTTTGGGTGTGGCGAAAGTTTGCCGGTTTGTTTGTTATGTTTTTTCGGCTTGTGTATAGTCCCGCTGTTAATCCGGATATTTCATAAACTGCCCCGAATCTCGCGTACGACCACATGGATGTGGGAGATAGGGCGACGCAGGATGCCAAAGCCGAGGACTTTGTCGCTCTAAGGGATTTTGTGAGGGAGCGCCGTACCGGGGAGTACGGTCGACTGAACAAAATTCCCTTAGAGCGGCAAAGGACAAGCGAGAGCGGGAGCATGTTTATGAAATATCCGGGTTAAGTTCTTCAGAATAAGGCGCATCCTTTTAATAGGTGCTGTTGAAGGAAGGTTGCAGGCTCATTGGCTCTTAACTATTTAATGGGCCCGAGTCATGGTCAGGAAAAGGTGGATAGCTTTGCATCCCGACAGTAGCAAACTCAGGGTTATACGCCATGACCCGAAACGAGATCAGTTAATTCGAATTTTTCTATTGGTATTTATTGCTTTGCTGGGTGGTTTTGCCTATTGGTATGGTGGAAATCATGCAGGCCAGAATCTGAACCAGCTTCGGCAACAGCATACCACTCTGGAGAACAGGGCCAGAGTATTGCAGGAAGAGAACAGAGAGCTCCGGCAGCGAGTGGGCATTCTGGAAAGTGCCAGCAAAATGGATCGTGAAGCGGTCAATAATGTTCGCCTGTTAGTAAAGAAGCTTGAGGAAGAGAAAGAGCTGCTGCATAAAGAGCTGACTTTTTTCAAAAGCATCCTGGCTCCGGAAGACATGTCTACCGGTGTGCGGGTGGCGGGCTTCAGTTTACTTCGGGGGAATGAATCCGGTCAGTACCGTCTTCGACTGGTGATTTCCCAGGTGGCGAGAAGCAACCCGTTTTTGAAAGGAACACTATCGGTATCCCTGATTGGCGAGAAAGATGGCAAAGCACAGACCATACCGCTGCAGAAGCTGATCGCGTCGGATCAGGCTGTCGCAGGTTTGGGGTTTCGCTATTTTCAGGCTCTGCCCAGTGACAGAGAGTACTTTGACTTCACTGTACCGGAAGGTTTTCAGCCGACAGAGGTCAAGGTTATGGTGCGGATCACCAGCGGAATCAAACAGAGTTTTGAACAAATTTATCAATGGGATAAGGAGCTGTTAGCGGATGTTCGGCAAGAGCAAAACAGCGGGTAACGTCGCGAAACATGGCAGTACGACGCTCATATCGTCAGAAACAATCATTACCGGCGATATTCACTTTTCCGGTTCCGTGCATATTGAAGGGCGTGTTAAAGGTAATGTGTCAGCTGATCAGGGCATGTTAACCATTGCCCATAATGGCAGTGTGGAAGGTGATGTTCGTGTCCAGCGTGTGGTGGTCGATGGCCATGTTCGTGGCAATGTTTTTGCCGAAGAACATCTGGAGCTTGCTTCCAGGGCCGTGATTACCGGTAATGTGTTTTACAACGTGATAGAAATGACCATAGGGTCTCAGGTTAATGGCAGTCTTGAGCATCACTCGAATGGTGTGCCAGCCGGACCTCAGCCTCTGCTGGAGCGTGCTGACCAGGAGATGCCTGCAGCGGAAGTGATTGAAACGGTGGATAGTTGACTGTAACAGTTGGTTACTCCGATAATAGCCCGCTAATGAGTAAATGACGGGTCGCTGCCTTAACGGGTTATCAGTAGGTGATGGCCATGAGCCTGGGCGGCGGCACGGGAGGGTCAATGAGCGTAGTAGAAACAGTGATACCGGAGCCAATCAGTGTTACGGAAGCTGCTGCCCGCAGGGTAAGTGAATTGCTGGCAGATGAGACCGAAGAAAATCAAAGGCTCCGGGTATATGTCACCGGTGGCGGCTGTTCCGGTTTTCAGTACGGCTTCACGTTTGACAGTAATCTTGCTGATGATGACACCCTGATTACCAGAGATGGCGCAGCCATTGTGGTTGATTTCCTTAGTTACCAGTACCTGGTGGGCGCGGAGATTGACTATGAAGAGGGGCTGGAAGGCTCTCGCTTTCTGGTTAAAAACCCCAATGCCAAGTCGACCTGCGGCTGTGGGTCCTCGTTCTCGATATGAACGAATAGCCTGAAACGCTTTAGGGCTTTTGAGAATCACAAAGATCACGCCGGTCACAGAGGAAACCTTCTGATGTGTCCTGCGTGATCTGTGTGTTTTACCGATCGTACAAAAGGGGCTTATACCAGCTGATCCATAGAGACTTTAAGGGTGTTTGACGATTGTCGAATGCCCGCCAGTTCTTCCTCATCCAACTTAGGGGCAATAATACTCTCCACGCCGTCACTGCCAATAACGGTTGGCAGGCTAAGACAGATATCGCTAATGCCGTATTCTCCATTCAGCCGGACCGTGACCGGAAGAACACTGCGCTGATTATTGAGTACCATGCGAATGATAAAGGCAATAACCAGACCAATCGCCCAGTTGGTGTAGCCTTTGTTGGCAATGATCTCGTAAGCGGCTTTTCTGACCCTGGTGACAATACCTGCCAGGGCTTCGGGATCGTATTCACGACCATTAATCGTATTGCCTTTGATGCCAAGCCCGGCAATGGTGGCGGAACTCCAGACCGGTACTTCAGAGTCACCATGTTCCCCGAGAATATAAGCGTGAATGGACTGGGGTGAGACATCATAGTAGTTGGCCAGCAGGGTTCGAAAGCGGGAGGTATCCAGCAGGGTTCCGGTGCCAATCACCAGGTTATTGGGACGATGACTCAGGCTTTGCATGGCATGGGTAAGAATATCCACTGGGTTGCTGGCAATCAGCAACAAGGCTTGGGGTGCATGCTGGTCAAGCTCTCTGGCGATGGCTTCAAACACTTTGATGTTTCGCTGCAGCAGATGCAGGCGACTCTCATCGGGGCTGGATTGACTGACACCGGCGCAGATAACGATGATGCCTGCCCCCTCCAAACTGGCAAAGTCACCGGCGGTGACCTCGCAGCGTCCCACCAGTGGCTGGCCATGCATCAGGTCCAGTGCTTCGCCATGGGCTCTCTCCTGGTTCTTATCCACAAGAATAATTTGATTGGCCAGCTTTTGTTGGAACAGGGAGTAGGCGGCCGCCATGCCAACAAAGCCAGTGCCGATAATGCCAATTTTATTCGTATTCATGGTGAGTGCCTGCGTCTTTGAAGTATGCCCTGGCAACAATAAGCTGAAATATGTGCATACCTCAAGAAAGTGGCTCTTCAGGGATAACTGTGGGTAGAAATCAACAAATTTGAAAAAAAAAGCACCAGCGGCTGATTTCAGGTATGTTTTTATTTGCAGAC